>NZ_NEWL01000007.1:0-168426 GCF_002217665.1 Geobacillus uzenensis | reverse complement strand
TGAGTGTCTTATGCTCTAGCGGCGAAGTGGACACGCCTCAAAGAATAAGGATTGCTTGAAGCAGTCAAACTTCTTTGGAAGCCCCCACTTCAAATTTTCGCTAGAAAATTAAGTGGGGGTAGTTCACGGGCGTTTTGGGATCCGTACGGCCATTTAGATCAGTTGCCGGTCGCGGTCGTCAATGAAGATGAAGGGGCAGTGCTTGACGGCGAGAACATTCAGCTTGGCGACGACGTGGTGAAGCGGCTGAAGGAAAACGGCACGTTTGATTGGCGGTTCGTCAGCCGCAAGCAAGCGGACGACGGCTTGAAGAACCGGGCGTATTACATGGCCGTCATCATTCCTAACGATTTTTCCGCTAACGCAGCAACGGTGCAAAGCGGCAACCCGAAGCCGCTGAGACTCGTATACATCCCGAACGAAGGGGCGAACTATTTAGCTGGAAAGATTGGCGATTCCGCCATCGAGGCAATAAAAGAAGAAATTGCCAAAAACGTGACGAAAACGTACGCGGAAGCCATGTTAACGAAGATGAAGACAGCGGCTGACGGGTTTGGTGAGGCAAGTCAAGGAGCTGCCCAACTGCGCGATGGGCTCCAAACAGCAGAACAAGGAAGCCGTTCGCTTTCCGGCGGGATGGAGGAGGCGAAGAAAGGGAGCGCCCGTTTAGCCGCCGGAGCGGAAAAAGCCAAAGACGGGGCCGCTCGTTTGTCCCGTTATTTAACCGAGCTGGCTGAGCAATCATTGTCGTTTGAAAACGGCTTGCAAGCGGGAAACAATGGAGCGAAACAACTGCAAACTGGCGCAACAGCGCTGCAGGACGGGCTTGGAAAACTGGCTGCCGGCAGCCAACAGCTCGCTTCTGGCGCTCTAGCCGCCCAAAATGGGGCGACGTCGCTCACGAATGGATTGCATGCTTCGCTCAATAGCATGAAAGCACTGCAAGAGCGATTGCCGTCCCTAACTAGCGGGGCGAACGAGCTTCATGACGGGGTGGCTGAGTTGGAGAAGGGGGTGCAAGCGTGGCAACAAAAGGCGGGCGAAGCGGCCGCCGGAGCGGACGAAGTGAACAAAGGGCTGCAGCAATATGCCGCCCAACTCGAAAGGATGATCGAACAAACGGATGACCCGCAGCAAAAAGCGACGTTACAGATGCTGTATGAACAGCTTCAGCCGCTTGTAGCGGGAAGCGGGAACATAGCGACCGGCGTCCGCGGGCTAGCCGGCCAAGCGGGGCAGGTCCAAAACGGGGCTTCCCGCCTCGCTGACGGCGCAGCTGCGCTCGCTTCCGGGCAGCAGGCGGTGCAAGACGGCATCGAAAAACTCGTTAACGGGCAACAGCAGCTTGCTGATGGCGCCGCTCGCTTAGCGGACGGCCAACAAACAGTAGCGGATGGGGCGAAAGAGCTTGAGAACCAGCTTCAGGCTGCTTATCAAGGAGCACAAACGGTCGCTGACGGCAGCAGCAGACTGGCTGAAGGAATCAATCAGCTTGCTTCCGGTTCGAGCCGGCTCGTCTCGGGGACGAGCAAACTGGCGGATGGGGCAAACGAACTTTCCGACGGCGTGTCTGCTGTTGCCAAAGGAGCGGATTCACTCCACCAAGGATTTGACAGACTCCTTGGCGGCGGACGATCGTTGTCGGCGGGGCTTGCGCGTCTTGAACAAGGGGCGGGCGAGTTGGCTGACCGTTTAAGCGAAGGGGCGGAAAAGGCAGATCGTATTCAGGCAAACGAGCTTGTATCTGAGATGATCGCCGATCCGGTACAAAACGATAAGCGGCCGCTTCATCACGTGCCCAACTACGGAACTGGCTTTGCCCCGTACTTTTTATCGCCGCCGCTATGCGGTATGGACGGAAAGTGAAACCGCGGCTTAAGCGCGATTGTTTTCGGCCTGAAGCGTCTGACAACGTACCACCGATTCATTTCACGGACAAAGGGCTGGTCCCAAAAGGTTGTAAACATCCTTTTGAGATCAGCCCTTTTGTTTTTGTTTGACTTGAATGGTTTCTCGAGGGAATTCCCGTCCTGTTTTGGGTCGCCGACTTGTCTTTCTTTTTTGCGGCTGCATTGCGGTGTCTCAAAGTGCGTCAGAGATGCGAGGTGTGCATGGTGCAAAAAAAATGCCCCCTCAGTGGGAGGCGGTAAGAAAAAAGGCAGGCTGCATCGGGGAACAGCCTATCGCCGGCGGGGCGGCCGGCGAACGTGACGCAAGGGCAACGTCCGCTCACCTATTGGCGGTAAGCGGCGCCAAGGCAGTCAGAACACGTGTTGCCGTAACATTCATGCTGTTCATCCATTTCTTTGCCGCAATGCATGCATTTTTTGGGTGGCAGGTTTTTGAAAAATTCCAACACTTTCGTCAACATTTCGATCCCCTCCGTTGTCTTGGTAGTTTTATTGTATTATAACACAAAACAAAATGTCAATATGTGTTTTAAAACAAAAAATCGATAAAGATGAAAAAATGGACGCGATTGTGTATGATGAAGACAAAATGAATGAAAGGAGAGAACAGGAAATGAAAGTAACGGTCATCGGCTATTGGGGGGGATTTCCGGCCGCCAATGAGGCGACATCGGCGTATTTGTTCGAGCATGACGGCTTTCGCTTGCTCGTTGATTGCGGGAGCGGAGCGCTCGCCAAACTGCAAAACTACACAGCCGTGGAAAATTTGGATGCGGTCATCCTCTCTCATTACCACTACGACCATATCGCTGATATCGGCCCGCTTCAATACGCCCGCCTCATCTATAAAAAATCGGGAGTTGACTTGCCGGTGCTTCCGGTTTATGGCCATGCGGAAGATGAGGAGGCGTTTGCCCACCTGACGCATAACGGCATTACGGAAGGGATCGCCTATGATCCGAAAGGGACACTTGCTGTTGGACCATTTTCGCTTACGTTCCTAAAAACAGTTCATCCGGTGCCGTGCTATGCGATGCGCATCACCGCCGGCGGCAACACGATCGTGTACACGGCCGATTCGAGTTATATGCCGGAGTTTGTGCCGTTTGCTAAAGGAGCTGATTTGCTTATTGGCGAGTGCAACTTTTATGCCGGACAAAATGCGGCGCCCGCCGGGCACATGACGAGCGAAGAGGCGGCAATGATCGCTGAAGGGGCAGGCGTCGGCGAGCTATGGTTGACGCATTTGCCGCACGTTGGCCGCCATGGGCAGCTCATCGAAGAGGCGGGGAGGACGTTTCAAGGCGTCATTCGCCTCGCTCAAACTGGCCTCGTCTGGGCACGATAAGCCGGCCACCGAAAAAAGAACAGCAAAGGAAACGCTTTCTCTTGTCCTTTGCTGTTCTTTTTTTTATAATAAGTATAGTTCGAATTTTTTTACTTATAAAATGAATGGTCATTCATTCATTTTTTGGGGGGATGATGATGAATTTAACGGCGCGGTTGGCACAAGTGGCGCAACAACTGCCGGACAAAGATGCGTATGTGTTTATGGGGGAACGATGCACGTATCAACAATTGAATGCCGCCGTATCGAAGTTTGCCGACGGACTGGCGCAGCTTGGCGTCCGCCAAGGCGACCATATCGCCCTGCTGCTTGGCAATTCGCCTCAGTTTGTCATCGGTCTATACGGAGCGCTGCGGCTCGGGGCGACTGTGATTCCGATCAACCCGATTTATACGCCGGAGGAGATTGCCTACATTTTGCATAATGGCGATGTCAAAGCGGTGGTCGGCCTCGATTTGCTCGCGCCGCTGTTTGACGAGGCAAAAAAGCGGCTGCCGCTTTTCAAGCACGCCATCGTTTGCGAAACCCCGCAAGGGAAAGAAAAGGGCATTCCATTGTCAACAGAGATGAAACCGTTTGCAGAAGTGCTGGCTGCCGGCAGTCCGGATTTCACAGGGCCGGAGCTTAATGATGATGATGTCGCTGTTATTTTGTATACGTCCGGAACGACCGGCAAGCCAAAAGGGGCGATGCTTACGCATAAAAACTTGTACAGCAATGCGCAAGACACGGCTGATTATTTGGGCATCAATGAAAATGACCGCGTCATTGCCGCCCTGCCGATGTTCCACGTCTTTTGCCTGACGGTGGCGTTAAACGCCCCGCTTATGAATGGAGCGACGGTACTGATTATGCCGAAATTCAGCCCAGCGACCATGTTTGCGTTAACCCGCGAGGAAAAGGCGACGATTTTTGCCGGCGTGCCGACAATGTATAACTTTCTCTACCAGCATGAGGAAGGGAGCGCGGACGATTTACGCACGCTTCGGCTTTGCATCTCGGGTGGCGCTTCTATGCCGGTCGCACTACTGGAAAACTTTGAGAAAAAATTCAACGTGATCGTCTCGGAAGGGTACGGGCTGTCGGAGGCGTCGCCAGTTACGTGCTTCAACCCGCTTGACCGGCCGCGCAAGCCCGGCTCGATTGGGACGAATATTAAAAACGTTGAAAACAAAGTTGTCAATGAATATGGGGAAGAAGTGCCGGTCGGAGAAGTCGGCGAGCTTGTCGTCCGCGGCCCCAACGTCATGAAAGGGTATTACAAAATGCCGGAAGAAACGGCCGCCGCTTTGCGCGACGGTTGGCTGCACACCGGCGATTTGGCGCGCATGGATGAGGACGGCTATTTCTATATCGTCGACCGAAAAAAAGAGATGATCATCGTCGGCGGCTACAACGTATACCCGCGTGAAGTCGAGGAAGTGCTATACAGCCATCCGGATGTCGTTGAAGCTGCGGTGATCGGCGTGCCGGATCCAGATTACGGCGAGGCGGTGCGGGCGTTTGTCGTCGCGAAAAATCCGGAGCTGACTGAGGAGCAATTAATTGCCTACTGCCGCGAGCGGTTGGCGAAGTATAAAGTGCCGGGCGAAATCAGCTTTTTAAAGGAACTGCCAAAAAATGCGACAGGAAAAATTTTGCGGAGAGCCTTAAAAGAACGGTTAACCGCCTCCCATGCTTAACAGTGCTGAACATTCAGCACTTTTTCTTTTTTTTGAATAGTATATTGAAAATGAAGAAATAAACTTATATAATTTGACACATAAAAGCATAAACGTTCAAAAGGACTAAACTAATCTACATAGGGGGAATCGGATGATGGGCAAACATATGCGGCGGCTTGCCATGTTGTGCGCAGCCAGCTTTTTGCTGCTTAGCGGCTGCGGTGGAGCGAACGAAACAGGAAGCAGCCAAGGAAACGGCGGCGGGCAGGAAGCGAAGGAAAAGACATACAAAATCGGGGTGACACAAATCGTCGAGCATCCGTCGCTTGATGCGGCGCGCAAAGGATTTGAGCAGGCGTTAAAGGACAAGGGGTTGTCCGTCGAGTATGACGTGCAAATCGCCCAAGGAGACCAAAGCAACAACCAAACGATCGCCAACAATTTTGCCTCCGATGGCGTTGACTTGATTTTCGCCAACTCGACGCCAAGCGCGCAGGCAGCGCTCAATGCGACAAAAGACATTCCGATCGTTTTTACGTCAGTGACCGATCCGGTCGGCGCCCAGCTTGTCCAATCGATGGAGAAGCCGGGCGGCAATGTGACAGGCACGACGGACACGCATCCGGAGGCGATTCCGAAAACGGTGCAGTTTATTGATAAATATATCCAAGGCAACCGCGTCGGAATGGTGTATAACGCCGGCGAACAAAACTCGGTCGCACAGGTGGATCAAGTGAAAAAGGCGATGGAAGGAACCGATTTGAAAATCGTTTCCGCCTCGGTATCCACGTCGGCCGAAGTGAAGCAGGCGACCGAATCGCTGATCGGCAAGGTCGACTGCCTGTATATCATTACCGATAATACGGTTGTGTCAGCGCTTGAGTCAGTCATTCAAGTGGCCAATGAACACGACATTCCTCTGTTCGTCGGCGAGCTTGATTCAGTGAAGCGCGGCGGGTTTGCGGCGTACGGGTTTGATTATTATGACATCGGCTATGAAGCCGGTGAGATGGCGGCGCAAATTTTGCAAGAGGGGAAAAAGCCGGCCGATCTGCCGGTGCAATACCCGCAAAAATTGAAGCTGGCCATTAACAAAAAAGCAGCACAAGAAATGGGAATTGAACTCAACCCGGAATGGGATTCGATCGCTGAATATATCGAATAAACGGCCATCCCTCCTTCGGTGAAGGGGGGCGCCAAAAGGCAGGTGAGAATGGTGTGGGCAGCGATGTTTAGTTCTGTGGAAGCCGGCTTGATTTATGCCATCATGGCGCTTGGCGTCTACATGTCGTTTCGCATTTTGGATTTTCCCGATTTAACGGTCGATGGCAGCTTTGTCACCGGCGCGTCGGTCGCTGCCGTGATGATTGTCGGTGGAGCGAATCCGTTTGCCGCTTCGGCTGCAGCGCTGGTGGCCGGCTTTGCGGCTGGAGCGGTGACCGGGCTTTTGCACACAAAAGGGAAAATCAACCCACTTTTATCCGGCATTTTGATGATGATCGCTTTATATTCCATTAATCTGCGCATTATGGGGAAATCGAACGTGCCGCTGCTGCAGCAGGAGACGGTCATTACGAAGATCACAGCTGTCTGGCAGCAAACGGGATTGGATGCGGTGCTCAGTCAGCTGTTTTCCTTTACGGGCTTTGCGCCGCGGACATGGGCGATTTTATGTTCGATGGCGGTGCTGACGTTCGTGATCAAAGGGGTTCTCGACTGGCTGATGAAAACAGAGTTCGGAATCGCATTGCGGGCGGCCGGAGACAACAAACCGATGGTGGCGAGCTTTTCCGCCAACACGGACTGGCTCATTGTCTTCGGGCTCGGGCTGTCGAATGCGCTCGTCGCCTTTTCCGGGGCGCTTATCGCCCAGTACGGGGGGTTCAGTGATGTCAACATGGGGGTCGGGATGATTGTCATCGGTTTAGCTTCGGTGATTATCGGAGAGGCGTTGTTTGGTGCCCGTTCGGTCGTGCGCGCGACGTGGGCGGTCATCGGCGGCGCTGTCGTTTACCGCCTCATTTTGGCGATCGCCTTGCGCGTCGAGTTTTTGGAGACGGGCGATGTGAAATTGATTACCGCATTCATTGTCATGGCGGCGCTCATCGTGCCAAACGTGTGGGCGGCACAAAAAGAAAAGCGGCGGAAAAAGCGAAAAGCGCAGCAGTTGGAGAGGGGGGAGTCCATTGCTGGAGCTAAGACGAATTACAAAAGTATTTAACGAAGGGACGGCCGATGAGAAAATCGCTTTACAAGGCATTGATTTAACGCTTTCCCCCGGCGATTTCGTCACCGTCATCGGCAGCAACGGCGCCGGAAAATCAACGTTGATGAACATCATCGCCGGTCGGTTGTCTCCTGACACGGGCGAAGTGTGGATCAACGGCCGCAACGTGACCGCGCTTAAGGAGCACGTACGCGCCCGCTACATCGGCCGCGTCTTTCAAGATCCGATGGCCGGCACCGCACCGCATATGACGATTGAAGAAAACTTAGTGCTCGCCTACAATCGGACGAAGCGGCGCACGCTCCGCCTCGGCGTGACAAAGCAAAAGCGCGAATGGTTCCGGGAAACGCTGCAAACGCTCCATTTAGGGCTCGAAAACCGGCTTACCGCCAAAGTGGGGCTTCTCTCCGGTGGAGAGCGGCAAGCGCTCTCGTTATTGATGGCGACGTTTACGAAGCCGGATGTGCTTTTGCTTGACGAGCATACCGCCGCTCTCGATCCGGCGCGGGCCGAGCTTGTGACTGAACTGACGAAACAAATCGTCGCCCAACACAACTTGACGACGCTGATGGTGACGCACAATATGGAGCAGGCGATCCGCCTTGGCAACCGGCTCATTATGATGGACGGCGGACAAATCATCTTTGCCGCCGAAGGAAAGGAAAAGGAAGAGTTGACGGTCGAGCGGCTGCTTGAGGAATTTCAGCGCATCCGCGGCAGCCAGTTCGCCAGCGACCGCGCTGTGCTTAGCTCATAAATAAGGCGAGGTGTCCCAAAGGAGAATGATGGGACACCTCTTTTGTGTGGCGAAGCCGGTCAAGCGTTGCTTGCGGCCGGCTGCGTCGCCTTTTGATAGGCGGCTTGCAAGGATTTCGTCACCGCTCCTGGCCGGCCGTCGCCGATTGTTATGTCATCCACTTGGACGATCGGAGTAATAGCCGAGGTTGTGCTCGTCAAAAACAGTTCATCCGCCCTAGCGAGGTCGTGGACCGAAAACGCTTCTTCAATGAACGGGATGCCAAGCTCTCCACAAAACTGCTTCACTCTCGTGCGGACGATGCCGTTTAAAATCCGCTCCGTCGCTGGATGAGTGTACACCGTTTCGTCTTTGACAAGAAAAATATTCGATGAACTGCCCTCGGTCACGATGCCGTCGCGGTGGAGAATCGCTTCAAACGCACCGCGCTCGGCCGCTTCTTGTTTCGCCAGCACGTTTGGCAGCAAGTTCAAACTTTTAATATAGCAGTATTCCCAACGAACATCTTTCGTTAACGTGGCGTGCACACCGTGTGCTATTTCGTCTGTTTTCCGCGCCATCGGCTGGATGTAGGCGTACAAATTCGGCCGATTTTCCGTCGGGAACGTATGGCTGCGCGGAAAGCTGCCCCGCGTCACTTGCAAATACAAAATCGCATCTTCACGCACGTCGTTCATGCGGCGAAGCTGCTCAAGCCGCTCGGACAGCTCTTCGGGAGCGAACGGGACGGACAGGCGAATAGCGGCCGCCGAACGGTATAGGCGATCGAGATGCTCTTGGAGCCAAACGTACGCTCCGCTGTATAGGCGAACTACCTCATAGACGCCATCGCCAAACTGCAAGCCGCGTTCTTCCATCGGATACGTCACTTGCTCATAGCGAAAAATGCCACGTTCGGTCAATACGTGCGGTTTTACTGACATGATAGTGCACTCCTTTTCAATTGCGCAAATAATGAACCAATTCGATTATATCATAGATTGATTTTCTCCCCTACTCCCGCTTTGTGCCAAAGCGGGAGCTTCCTAGAAGGCCGGGCATTGAAAAGGAGAGGCCGCTTTCACGGAGCAGTTTTTAAATTGAGAAGTTTTGCGCCGCTGTAACGTTATTCCTTTCCATCTCCTGCAAATTAAGCGAATCCGTTGTTTTCGCTAGCCTCCTAGTTAAGAGGATAAAAGAACTGACCTATGTTCGGGTTGCGAAATGACAGCGATTTTTAGACAATAAACATATCAAACTAGTGAAACGGGGGAATGGATGGATGGAAACAACATGGACGGCTGGTAAAATGGCGCCGTTTCGCCAAGGAGTGCAGGCGGGGGTGGCGATCGCCATCGGTTATATGCCGATCGCGCTGACATTTGGCCTGCTCGCTAAGACGACCGGGCTGACGCTTGCAGAAACGGTGCTGATGAGCGTCGTCGTTTTTGCCGGCGCCTCGCAATATATTGCGCTCAGCTTGCTTTCCGTCGGTACCGGTATATTTGAAATCATTTTAACGACATTTATTTTAAACATTCGCCATTTTTTAATGTCCGCTTCGCTCAACGAAAAAGCGGAGGCGGATGCGCTTTGGAAAAAGGCGCTGTATGCGTTTGGCATTACGGATGAAACGTTTTCCGTTGCGGCCATGAAAGAGGGGACGGTTAGCGCTTCGTATATGTTTGGGCTGATCATGATGGCGTACGGCAGCTGGGTCGTCAATTCCGGCATCGGTTATGCTGTCGGGGCAAGCTTGCCGGAAAGCTTACAAGAGAGCATGTCGGTCGCTTTGTACGCCATGTTTATCGGCTTGCTCGTCCCAGCGCTGAAAAAGCAGCGGAAAACGGTATGGCTGGCAGGGTTAGCTGCCGTGTTCAACTCGCTCGGCACGCTTGTCTTTCATCTGTCTAAAGGCTGGTCGATCGTGCTGGCGACGCTTCTTTCGGCAGTCGTCGTCCAGTGGCTGGCGAAGAAGGGGGAGAATGAGGATGAATAACGCGATCGTTTGGATGATTCTCGGCATGGGGATCGTCACGTATTTGCCGCGCATGTTGCCGCTCGTGCTGCTTGGGCGCGTCCAGCTGCCGCCGTTTTGGCAAGGGGTGCTGAAAAATGTGCCGTATGCTGCACTTGGCGCGCTGATTATCCCTGATATTTTTTTCATTCAAGACGACATTCTCTTTGGGGTGATCGGTTTTGCGGCGGCGGTGACTGCCGCCTGGCTCGGTGCGAATGTTATTGTTGTCGTGCTTGCTGCGGTTGTGGTGCTTAGTTGCTATTCGATGCTGATGTAAAAGGTTCGGCAGTCAATGAAAAAAAGGGCAGACAATGCCCTCTTTTTTCTTTCCGCACGTTACACCTATTACCAAATCATCACGACAATTCATCCATAATCGTTTTGTATACTTCATCAACACGAAATCGTGACGCTCCCCCCATGTCGATCTGTTCGATGACCCGTCCGTCCCGATTGAGCAAGTAAGCGAGCGACGTATGCACAATCATGCCGTTTCCCGGGTCACGGTATTGGAAGTTGAAAGCGTCTGCCGTCGCTTTTGTCGCTACTTCGCTGCCGCGCAAAAACACCCATCCTTGCCCATCGCCAGTCACCCCAAACGTATTTGCGTATGTTTGCAGTTTTTCTTTCGTGTCGCGCGCGGGGTCAATAGTGATCGTGACGAATTCCACATCGCGCCCGAACACTCCGGCTTTTTGCAGCCGGTCGCGCAGCTTTGCCATCTGCATCGTCGTATTTGGGCAAATATCCGGGCAGTTCGTATAGATGAATTCGACGAGTCGAACTTTTGGCGGCAAGTCGTCAAAGGAATAAGGAGCTCCCCACGCTGTTTCCATCGTCACGTCATCCGGCAGACGCATAGCAGACGGCTTGTAGACGGCGAAGTAAAAGATGCCGGCACCGATGCCAACGAGCACAAGCGATGCGGCGATCATATACCATTTTTTCATCATCATCACTCCTCTACTATTGATCATACCAAAATGATGGACAGAAAAAATGCCGTTTTTATGAACGTTATGCGTCCATTTTCTTAATTGAGAAAAGTTTCAAAAAAAGGCTTGCATTTTTTCTTGTCTGTTATATAATAAAACCGTAAACAAAAATAATGTAATATAACAAGAGATGGGGGAAGGAAAAATGGCGTCATTTGCTGAACGTGTCCGACAATTAGAGGAAAGCTGGAAAAATGAAGAGCGTTGGAAAGGCGTTACCCGCCCGTACAGCGCTGAAGATGTCATTAAACTGCGCGGCTCGCTTGATATTGAGCATACGCTCGCTCGGCGCGGAGCCGAGAAGTTATGGCAGCTGTTAAATACGGAAGATTACGTTCATGCACTCGGTGCGCTGACTGGAAATCAAGCGGTGCAACAAGTGAAAGCAGGGCTGAAAGCCATTTATTTAAGCGGCTGGCAGGTGGCGGCCGACGCCAACCTCGCGGGGCACATGTATCCGGACCAAAGCTTGTATCCGTCCAACAGCGTTCCACATGTTGTCAAACGCATTAACCAGGCGTTGCAACGCGCAGATCAAATCCAATATTTAGAGGGCAGCGGCGATGTCGACTATTTTGTGCCGATCGTTGCTGATGCGGAGGCTGGATTCGGCGGCCAGCTGAACGTGTTTGAGCTCATGAAAGCGATGATTGAAGCGGGAGCGGCTGGCGTCCATTTCGAAGATCAGCTGTCGTCAGAGAAAAAATGCGGCCATTTAGGCGGCAAAGTGCTCTTGCCGACGCAAACGGCGGTGCGCAACTTGATCGCCGCGCGGCTTGCCGCTGACGTCATGGGTGTCCCGACGGTGCTCATTGCCCGCACCGATGCCAATGCTGCTGACTTGATCACAAGCGACATTGACCCGCGCGATCAACAGTTTATTACCGGCGAACGGACGTCGGAAGGGTTTTATCGCACGCGGGCAGGTCTCGACCAGGCGATCGCTCGTGGGCTTGCCTACGCGCCGTATGCCGACCTTATTTGGTGCGAAACGAGCGAACCGAATTTGGAGGAAGCACGCCGGTTCGCGGAAGCGATTCACGAGCAATTTCCAGGCAAGCTGCTTGCGTACAACTGTTCGCCGTCGTTTAACTGGAAGAAAAAACTGGACGACGAGACAATCGCCAAATTCCAGCAAGAGCTCGGTAAAATGGGATACAAGTTCCAATTCGTCACTCTCGCCGGCTTCCATGCGCTCAACTACAGCATGTTTGAGTTGGCGCGCGGCTACAAAGAGAGAGGCATGGCGGCATACGCTGAACTGCAGCAAGCTGAATTTGCCGCCGAAAAGTACGGCTACACAGCCACGCGCCATCAGCGCGAAGTCGGTACCGGCTACTTCGATGAGGTCGCCCAAGTGATCTCTGGCGGCCAATCGTCCACCGTCGCCTTAAAAGGATCAACCGAAGAGGAGCAGTTTACAACTGCTTAATATGAAATAACAGCGGACGCAAATGAAAGCCTGGCCTCCCCGGGCTTTTTTTTTTATGTATAAAAGGAAAAAGATGGCGCATCCTATAGGCGTAGGGAGGCGATGGGATGGAAAAGAGAAACGACGATCTGCCGGAGTTGATGCCCGCTGAATTTCGCGTCAGCACAGACCTCCACTTTGAGCAATGGTGGATGAATGAAGAAACGTATGCGGGCAATTCGGTCGGTGAACATACCGCGCTTGAGCAGGCCAATGAATATTTAGCGGCCAAGGAGATCGGCCAAACATTTGAAAACTCATAACACCCCCATGACGATTGTCATGGGATTTTTTTGTGCTAAAAAGCCCACTAATCTTTTTCAAAATATAGAAAAATATAACTTCTAGTGGTATGATAGGAATAGTGATCCAGTTGATAGGAAGGGGATGAACCGATGAAAGTGAATGAGTTTATCGTGTTGAAACATTTCGTCGTGAGCCGTTATACTATGGCGATTCTCCCGTACCTGTTGAACAGTGATGTCTATGCAAAGGTCATTGAGGAAGACGGCGAATATATTGTCAAAAAAACGCCAACCGATATCATTAAACATAGCTGCGACTATTACGGCTGCAGCTTCCAAGGCAGAAAAGAAGGAACAAAGGCGTTGATCGGCATCACCCACAAAGCGCCGATTGCCATCGAACCGGCCAATGGAATTTACGTCTTCCCGACTTCTTCCCCAAGAGATTCCGGCTGCGTTTGGCTGTCCCATATGCACGTCTATCAGTATGAACCTGCCAAATATGAGCGAACCGTCGTCTATTTCCGCAATGGAAAAAGCGTATCCCTCGATGTTTCCTATAAATCCTTTGTCAATCAATTATATCGAACAGCCCAACTGCGGACGAAATTGGCGGATCGAATGGAGGCGAGAGAACGCAAACTCCAATACCTATTCCGCATGCAGCAGGAAAAAGATGTGACAGAGCATGAATGATAAAAAATGGGTTTTCACAAAGAAGAGTTCAAATGGCACGGCCGGGCGTGTAAAATAAAAGTATAAACGGCATTTGAATGGAGAAAGATGCATGAATATGGAAACGCTCAAACAATGGTTCACGCTCGATCACGTGCTTTCCTTGCTTGAACATTACCGCTCATTTGGCGTGTTTCCCGGCATTGCCGCGACGCTGCTCGAGTCGTTTTTTCCGATTTTGCCGATGGTCGTTTTTGTGATGGCGAACGCCGCTGCATTCGGATTGTGGAAAGGGTTTTTCATTTCATGGCTCGGCGCCTCGCTCGGTTCGCTCATCGTGTTTTGGCTGACGCGAAGAATCGGCCAGCAGCGTTTCTTTCGTTTTGTCCGCCGCCACCAAAAAGTCCGCCGGTTCATGCACTGGATCGAACGGCACGGATTTGGCCCGCTGTTTTTGCTTTATTGTTTCCCTTTCACCCCATCGGCGCTCGTCAATATTGTCGCCGGGCTGTCGGGCATCAGCCGCCAGCAGTTTGTGCTCGCGGTGTTGCTCGGAAAGATGATCATGATTTTTACAATCAGTTTTATCGGCTATGACATCGTGGCGCTCGTTCGGCAGCCGTTGCGCACGGCTGGCATTGCCGCGGTCGTCTTGTTGCTTTGGTACGCAGGAAAACGGGTAGAGGCGAGATTTTCGCTGACGGAAAAACAAAGCAGCGAGGGGGGCGGGGAGTGACGAAAGAAAAGAAAAAGGAAAAACGAAGGCAGCGCTGGCCATGGCTGGCCGCCATTTGCTTCATCGCTGCGCTCCGTTTTTTTGTTTTCAGCAGCTATATGGTAGAGGGAAAATCGATGATGCCGACGCTGCAAAGCGGCAATTTGCTCATTGTCAATAAGCTGCGTTACGAAATCGGGTCGATCCACCGATTCGACATTGTCGTTTTTCATGCCAACCAAAAGAAAGATTATGTAAAACGGGTGATCGGGCTGCCAGGGGATCGAATTGAATATAAAAACGATATATTGTATATCAATGGAAAACAAGTGGAGGAACCGTATTTGCGGCCGTATAAGCAAACATTGATCAGCGGCAAGCTGACGGGCGATTTTACCCTTGAAGAGGTAACTGGGGAAAAACGGGTGCCGGCCGGCTGCATTTTCGTCCTCGGCGACAATCGGCTCGGCAGCTGGGACAGCCGCCATTTCGGCTTTGTCAAAATCAGCCAAGTCGTCGGTAAGGTCGACCTCCGTTATTGGCCGTTTGGACAGTTTGCTTTCCGCTTCTAGGGCAACGGCTTACTTTGGCACGGTAGCATTTTCGTGCTCAAAAGCCGGTGAGAGGAAAGCTTTTTTCTTTGCAGAAATTTGCCGTCCGGAGCTTGCGGTTGGCAACGAGGGGGAGGGCGGAGTTGCCTTGGGATCTTTTTTTGCTGTTTCATTGTTGTAATAGATGAGCGGGGTGGAAATCACTCGTCAAATACGAACGTTTGTGCTAAAATGGAATAAATATGAAGGAAATGAATGGTGGTGATTGCGATGTCGCTGCGGTTTTTGCTTGGGCGGTCGGGAAGTGGAAAAACGGCTTTCTGCCTTGAAGAAATTCGCCGCCAGCTGCAGGAAGATCCAAAGGGAAGGACGGTCGTCTATCTTGTCCCGGAACAAATGACGTTTCAATGTGAATACGCGCTAATACATACGGACGGAACAGAAGGGATGATCCGCGCCCAAGTGTTCAGCTTCCCGCGTCTCGCCTGGCGCGTGCTGCAAGAAACAGGAGGCATGAACCGTTACCACGTTCACGACGTTGGCGTGCAGATGATGATTCGAAAAATTATTGAACAGCGCAAACAAGAGCTGAAGCTGTTTGGACGTGCGGCAGAGAAAAGCGGTTTTGTCGAACAGATGCACGAGATGATCACAGAATGCAAGCGGTATTGCTTGACGCCGGATGAACTCCGCCGCCATGCCGGCGTGCTCGAGGGCGGATCAGGCCAGCCCGGCCGCCGGCTGCTAGCCGATAAGTTAAGCGATGTGGCGCTCGTTTATGAGGAGTTGGAACGAAGTCTTCTCGGCCATTATCTTGACTCAGAAGATTATTTGCGCCTGCTCGCCGAGCACATCCCCCGCTCCGGCTACTTGCACGGCGCCGACATTTATATCGACGGCTTTCATCATTTTTCCCCACAAGAATATATGGTTATTGAACAGCTGCTTCACCGCTGCCGGCGCGTCACCGTGTGCTTGACGGCTGACCGCCCTTACGATGAAGGGATGCCGGATGAGCTCGATCTTTTTTACTTGCCGGCGCAGACGTACCGCCAGTTGCGCGAGCTCGCTTTGGCCAATGATATTATGATCGAGCCGCCGGTCGTGCTTTCCGCAAACCGCCGCCATCAAGACGGGGCGCTCGCCCATCTTGAAGCGCAGTTTCACCGCCGTCCGCTGTTGCCGTATGAAGCGGAGACCGATGCGGTCCGCCTTTACGAGGCAGCCAACCGCCGCGCGGAAATCGAAGCGGTCGCCCGGGAAATCATCCGCCTCGTCCGCGATGAAGAGGCGCGCTATCGCGACATTGCGCTTATCATCCGCCAGACAGAAGCGTATCGCGACCTTGTGAAAACAGTGTTTTTTGACTTTGACATCCCGTATTTTATGGATGAAAAAGAGCCGATGCATCATCACCCGCTCATTGAACTCGTGCGCGCTGCTTTGGAGACGGTAGTGACGCGCTGGCGTTATGAGGCGGTTTTTCGTGCTGTCAAAACGGATTTGCTCTTTCCGGTTGACGGTGACTTGGCCATGTGGCGCGAGGCGGCTGACAAGCTCGAAAACTATGTGCTCGCCTATGGGGTGAAAGGCGAAAAGTGGACAAGCGGTGAACGTTGGACATACCGGCGCTATCAGGCGCTTGACGGGCTGAATGCGCCGCAGACGGATGAGGAGCGGCAGTTTGAGGACAAGCTTAATGAATGGCGTGACGCGCTGGCGGCCCCGCTCCGCCGGCTTGAGCGCCGTCTGCGCCGGGCTGCCGACGGGCGCGGTCTTTGCACGGCGTTATATCTCTTTTTAGAAGAGTTGCAAATTCCGAAAAAACTAGAACAAATGAGCGCGCAGGCGGAAGCGGACGGACGCCTTATCGAAGCGCGCCAGCACGAACAAGCGTGGAATGCGGTCGTCGACTTGCTCGACCAATACGTCGAAATGCTCGGGGCGGAACCGCTGCCGCTTGCCGAGTTTGCCAAAATTATCGAAGCCGGGCTCGACCGGCTGGAATTCGCCCTCGTTCCGCCAGCGATCGACCAAGTGATCGTCGCCCAGCTCGACCGTTCGCGCTTGATTGATGTCAAGTATGCGTTTATCATCGGCGCCAATGACGGCGTCATCCCGGCTAAAGCGAAAGAAGAAGGACTCATGGCCGAGGTTGAGCGGGAGCAATTGCGCGAACTCGGGGTAACGCTTGCGCCGGGAGGGCGGGAGCAGCTGTTTTACGATCCGTTTTTTGTTTACTTGGCTCTTGCCTGTCCGAGCCGACGGCTATACGTTACATATCCGCTTGCCGATGGCGAGGGGAAAGCGCTCATGCCGTCCCCGCTCATCAAGCAGCTCGTTCAATTGTTTCCACGTGTATCTGTTCATTTATGCGGCAATGATCCGTTCGATGCCCCCGAAGAGAAGCCGGAGGCGTTTGTCACCGCGCCGCGGGCGACACAGACGTATCTCATCAGCCAGCTGCGGGCGTGGAAGCGAAATTACAGCATCGCTCCGCTTTGGTGGGATGTATATAATGTGCTGATCAGTCATCCGGAATGGAAGGGGCGAGTAGGGCAGGCGGTGTCAGCGCTATTTTATACGAATCAGGCGGCGGCGCTCAAAAAACAATGGAGCCGGCGGCTGTACGGAAAAAAAATTCAGGCGAGCGTCTCGCGCATGGAGCAGTTTCAAAAATGCCCGTACGCTCATTTCGCCTCACACGGGCTGCGCTTGAAAGAGCGGAACGTCTTCCGCCTTGAGGCACCGGATGTCGGGCAATTGTTCCATGCGGCCATCAAGCAAATTGCCGACCGAGTGCGTGAACAGCATCTTGACTGGAAAAAGCTATCCAGATCGGAATGCGAGCGGCTGTCGGATGAGGCAGTCGAGCGGATCGCCCCGCTCATCCAGCAACAAGTGTTATCGAGCTCGAGCCGCTATGAATATATGAAACGGAAGCTGAAAAACGTTGTCTCTCGCACGGCGCACGTATTGAGCGAACATGCGCGGGCGAGCGGCTTTGCCCCGGTCGGATTTGAGTTGGCGTTCGGACCGGGCGGCGACTTGCCGCCGCTTCGCTTTCAGCTTCGCGATGGAACGGTGATGGAGCTTGTCGGGCGGATCGACCGCGTAGATCAGGCGGAAAGCAGCCAAGGCGTGCTCCTTCGCATCATCGATTACAAATCGAGCGCCAAAACGCTCGATTTGACGGAAGTTTATTACGGTTTAGCGCTGCAAATGTTCACGTATCTTGATATTGTGCTGACGTATGCTGAACAGCTTGTCGGCAAGCCAGCGTTGCCGGCCGGGGTGCTTTATTTTCATATTCACAATCCGATCATTCAAGCACGGCAATGGCTGGACGACGAAATGGAACTGGAGAGAAAGCTGCTTGAACCGTTTCGGATGCGCGGGCTGCTGCTTGCCGATGCCGAGGCGATCCGGCTGATGGACAGCCAAGCAGCAAACGGGCAATGGTCGCTTATTGTGCCCGCTCAGCTAACAAAAAACGGGGCGATCCACTCGCGTTCTTCGGTGGCCAGCGCCTCTGATTTTGCTGCGCTCCGTCAACATGTTCGCCGCTTGTTTACCGACATCGGCGAACAGATCGCCGACGGTGTCGTATCCATCGCCCCGTATAAGCTGAAAAACAAAACGGCGTGCGAGTTTTGCGCCTTTAAGCCAGTATGTCAATTCGATGAGGCGTTGCCTAGCAACGAATATCGGAAGCTTGCTCCGCAGACGAAGGATGCGGTGATCGAAACATTAGCGGAAGGGAAGGACGAAAAGTGAACGCTACGATTCGCCCGAAACCGGCCGGAAGCCGGTGGACAGATGAACAATGGAAGGCGATTGCGGCCGGCGGCCGGGACATTCTCGTCGCGGCGGCGGCCGGATCCGGAAAAACGGCCGTTCTCGTCGAGCGAATCATTCAAAAGGTGACGGCGGAAGAAGGAGCGGTCGATATTGACCGCCTGCTCGTCGTCACGTTTACGAATGCAGCGGCAGCCGAGATGAAAGCGAGAATTGGTGAAGCGCTCGAACGGGAGCTTGCCAAGCGTCCGCATTCGCTCCATTTGCGGCGTCAGCTCAGCCTGCTCAACCGCGCCTCAATTTCGACGCTCCATTCATTCTGTTTGGATGTGATCCGCAAGTATTATTACTTGCTCGATTTAGATCCGTCGTTTCGCATTGCCGATGAGACGGAAATCGAGCTGTTGAAGGAAGACGTCCTTGAGGAACTGCTCGAGGAACAATACGGGAAGGCGGACAACGAGCGCTTTTTCGCCGTTGTCGATGCTTACACTAGTGACCGGAGCGATGCCGAGTTGCAGGAGATGATTTTGGCGCTCTATGAATTCTCTCGTTCCCATCCGGCGCCGGATGAATGGCTGGCTAATCTAGTATCGATGTATGATGTCGATGAACAGACGCCCATCGAAACGCTGCCGCCGGCGCGCTATATCGCCCAGCACGCGGCGATGGAGCTGGCGGCGGCCAAGCGGCTTATCGGCTTGGCTTTGAAGCTTGCCGAGAAAGAAAGAGGACCGAAGCCGTACAAGAAACGGTTGGACGAAGATATGGACTTGATTGCCGATTTGGAAAAACGGCTGGCTGGGCCGTGGGATAGGCTGCATCATGCGCTGCAATCGCTGTCGTTCGGGCGGCTCCCGGCTTGCCGCGGCGACGGGTATGAGGCGCGGCTCATCGATGAAGCGAAATCGCTGCGCGATCAGGCGAAAAAGAAAATCGAAGCGCTGCGCGACAACGTGTTTTCGCTTCGCCCGTCTACTTGGCTTCGTCACATGCGCGAGATGAAGCCGGTCGTCGAAACGATCGTCGCTCTCGTCCGCCGCTTTTCCGCCATGTTTGAAGCTGCGAAACGGGAAAAAGGGATCGTTGATTTTTCCGACCTGGAGCATTACTGTTTGCGCGTTTTGCGGCAGCGCGACCCGGAAACAGGCGAATGGCAGCCGTCATCGGCCGCTTTGGAGTACCAGGCGCAGTTTGATGAAGTGCTTGTTGATGAATATCAAGATACGAACCTCGTCCAAGAAACGATGTTGCAGCTCGTCAAAAAAGGAAGCGAGCGAACGGGCAACTTGTTTATGGTCGGCGATGTCAAGCAATCGATTTACCGGTTCCGCCTTGCCGAGCCGATGTTGTTTCTTGATAAGTACAAGCGGTTTACCGGTGATGGGGAAGCAGGGGGAATGAAAATCGACTTGGCGAGCAACTTCCGCAGCCGCGCCGAGGTGCTCGATGGGACGAATTTTCTATTTGCACAAATCATGGGGGAAGCGGTCGGAGAAATGGCTTACGATGAGGCGGCGCAGCTTACGTACGGCGCCGATTATCCGGATGGGACGGATGCCGTTCCGGAGGTGATGATCATCGACCGGCAGCGCGCATCGGAAGAGGAAGAGGAGGAAGCGGCCGAGCTTGAGGCAGCGGAGCTTGAGGCTCGCCTGATGGCCGAAAAAATAAAGGAGATCGTTTCGCGTCCGTTTTATGTGTATGACCGTTCGAGCGGGCAACCGCGGCGTGCCATGTATCGCGATATCGTCGTGCTCGTCCGTTCGATGACAAATGCGCCGCAACTCATTGAACAGCTGCAGGCGCATGGCATTCCGGCAGCGGCTGATTTGTCATCCGGCTATTTCCAAGCGACGGAAATTTCGGTTATGTTGTCGCTGTTGAAAGTGATCGATAATCCATATCAAGATATTCCGCTGGCGGCTGTGCTCCGCTCACCGCTATTTCGGTTTGATGAAAACGAGCTCGCTATGATCCGCCTCAGCGACCCGAAAGGCGCATTTTTCGAGGCGCTGCAAGCGTTTTGCCAGAAGTCGGCGGAAACGGAGGAGGAGGAGAATGCCAAGAAAAAAGCCATGGCTTTTCTCGACCGGTTGGAAGAATGGCGAACGATGGCGCGCCGCCGTTCATTAGCGGATCTGATTTGGCAGCTGTACCGCGATACGCAGTTTTATGATTTTGTCGGCGCTTTGCCGGGCGGGAAGCAGCGGCAAGCCAATTTGCGCGCCCTATATGACCGCGCCCGGCAATACGAGTCGACGTCATTCCGCGGGCTGTTCCGCTTTCTCCGCTTCATCGAGCGGCTGCAAGAGCGCGGCGACGACTTAGGGGCGGCCCGTCCGCTCGGCGAGCAGGAAGATGTCGTGCGCGTCATGACGATCCATAGCAGCAAAGGGCTCGAATTTCCAATCGTGTTTCTTGCCGGACTCGCGCGCCCGTTTTATACGCGCGACTTGCATTCCCCGTATTTGCTTGATAAAGAGCTCGGATTTGCCGCCCGGTTTGTCCATCCGCGGCTGCGCATCAGCTATCCGACGCTGCCGCTGTTGGCCATTCAAGTGAAAAAGCGGCTTGAACTTCTTGCGGAGGAAATGCGCGTTTTGTACGTGGCGCTCACAAGGGCAAAAGAGAAGCTGTACTTGCTTGCTTCGGTCAATGATGCGGACAAGGAGATTGAAAAATGGAAAGGCATTGCCGCTGAAAGCGGCTGGCTCCTTCCTGACGATGTGCGGGCGTCGGCCCGTTCGTACTTAGATTGGATCGGCCGGGCGCTCATCCGCCATCGAGACGGGCGCGCCTTAATCGAAGTGGATGCGTCAGCGCCGCCGGAGATTGCCTCCCATCCGTCGGTGTGGCGTCTTGCGATCGTGCCGGCAGCCAATTTGCGCGGCGGGGAGATGTCAGCCGACCGGGAGGATGGTGGCACGCTTGCCGCGCTCGAACAAGGCCGCCCCGTTTCAATCGGCGGGGAATGGGAGGAGGAAGCAAGGCGCCGCCTGTTATGGCGGTATCGCTACGAAAAGGAGACGGCCGTGCGCGCGAAACAGTCAGTCTCAGAACTGAAAGAACAGCGGGTGCTGTTTGGCGAACAGGCGGACGAATGGCTGCCGCGCAAAGGGACGGCACCGCTGTTTGTCCGGCCGCGCTTTATGCAGGAAAAAACGTTGACACCCGCTGAAAAAGGAACCGCGCTTCATGTCGTCATGCGCCATCTCGATTTGCACGCACCGCTGGACGAATCGTCGATCCGCAACCAAATCATTCGACTTGTCGAAAAAGAACTGCTGTCGGCCGAGCAAGCTGAAGCGGTCGATGCCGCCGCGATCGTCGCCTTTTTCGCAACGGACATCGGCCGGCGCCTCTGCGCCGCCGGCGAAGTATACCGCGAAGTGCCGTTCAGCTTAGGGCTTCCGGCTGACGAACTCTACGGCGGCGAAGGGATGGATGGCGGCCGCCGCCTGCTCGTGCAAGGCGTGGTCGACTGCGTGTTTGCCGATGAACGCGGCTATGTGGTGATCGACTATAAGACGGATGAAGTGACGGGCCGCTTCGCCGGTCAAAAAGAGGCGGCCGCCCGCTTTTTGCTTGGCCGCTACGGGGCGCAAATGCGCCTCTATCGGCGAGCCATTGAGCAAATTTGGCGCGTGCCGGTGGCGGAATGTTACTTATACTCGTTTGACGGTGGATATTTTCTCGCAGTGGAGTGAAGCGGAGGGGGAGAGACGATGCGCATTTTGCATACGGCCGACTGGCATCTCGGGCGGACGCTCGAGGGCCGAAGCCGGCTGGCTGAGCAGGAAGCGTTTATCGACGAGCTTGTCGAAATCGTTAGGAACGAACAAATTGACGTCATCTTAATGGCCGGCGATGTGTTCGATTCCGTCAATCCGCCGGCGGCGGCGGAGCAATTGTTTTACGAAAGTTTAGCCCGCCTGTCCGACAAGGGACGCCGGCCGGTCGCCGTCATCAGCGGCAACCATGACCATCCGGACCGCATCAGCGCGGCTCGGACGCTGCTTTCCGATTATCATATTTTTCTTTTCGGCCGCCCGGAAGCTTCCGTTTGTCAGATTGACGTCCCATCGTGCGGAGAAACGATGATGCTTGCGCCGTTGGCCTATCCGTCTGAATCACGCCTCGCCGAACTGCTGTCGTCCGACCATCGGGAAACGGCGCTGCGCGACCGGTATGATGACCGCATCCGTGCGCTGTTAACGGCGATGGCCGCCTCATTCACCGAGAAGACGGTCAATATCGTGATGAGCCATCTTTACGTCGCCGGCGGCCATACGTCCGATTCCGAGCGGCCGATTGAAGTGGGCGGCGCTTATACAGTGGCGGCGGCGAGTTTGCCGAAGGCCGCCCAATATGTGGCGCTCGGCCATCTGCATCGGCCGCAGGACGTCAAACGGGCGGAGACGGCGGCGCGCTATTCCGGTTCTCCGCTTGCCTATAGCTTTTCTGAAGCGGGGCATGCCAAGTCGGTCACGGTTGTTGATGTCCATCCGGGCGGGGCGGCCAGCGTGACGGAAATTCCGCTTGCCGCCGGAAAGCCGCTCGTCCGTTGGAAAGCGACGGAAGGGCTCGCCCAGGTGTACCGCTGGTGCGAGGAAGGAAAAGACCCATCGTGCTGGGTTGATTTGGAGCTTCATGTGACCGAACCGCTAACCATGGAAGAAATTTATCGGCTGCGTAAACTTCATGCGGGTTTTGTCCATATCCGTCCGGTGTTTCCGCAGCGGGTGGAAGAGACGGCCGAAATGAGCCGCGAAACGCTCTCGCTCGAAGAGATGTTCTGCCGTTTTTACAAACGGCAAACCGGGGGGCAGACGCCGGATGAAGAGCTCGTCCGCCTCTTTTTAGAGCTGGCGGCGGAAGAAGAGAAAGAGGGGGGAGAGGAGTGAAGCCGATTTCACTGACGATCGCCGGGCTTCATAGCTTCCGCGAAAAACAGACGATCGATTTCACCACGCTATGTGATGGCGGCGTATTTGGCATTTTTGGTCCGACCGGAAGCGGCAAGTCAACGATTTTAGACGCCATTACGCTGGCGTTGTACGGCAGTGTTGTGCGGGCCGCCAACCGCACCCAAGCGATCATCAACCATGCTGAACAGGAGTTGTTCGTCTCGTTTACATTTGAGCTTGAACATGCGGCGGGGGCCAAACGGTATACGGTGGAGCGCAGTTTAAAAAAAGTGGATGAATGGCGGACGCGAAGCGCTGTCTGCCGGCTGATCGAGCATCGGCCGGAGCCGGTCGTGCTCGCTGACAAGCTGTCCGATGTGGACAAGGCGATTGGACAGTTGCTCGGTTTGACGATGGAGGATTTCACTCGGGCGGTCGTCTTGCCGCAAGGTAAATTTGCTGAATTTTTATCGCTGAAAGGGGCGGAGCGGCGGCAAATGCTGCAGCGCCTCTTCCACCTTGAGCGGTACGGCGACCAACTAAACAAAAAGTTAAAAGATCGGCTTGCCGTAGCTGAGCAAGAAGAGGAAAAAATCAAAGCGGAGAAGGCAGGGCTTGGCGATGCGTCAAAAGCCGCGCTCGAACAAGCGGAAGCGGAGGAGCGGGAGTTGACCACACTGCTTGCCAAGCGGAAAAAAGAGCTCGAGGACGTCGAAGCGGATGTTGAACGGACGAGACAGCTTTGGGCGTGGCAGCAAGAAAAAGAAGCGGTCGAGCGGGAGCTGGCCGAGCTGCGCCGGCGTGAGCCGGAAATCCGTGCGCTCGAAGAAAAAAAGGAACGCGCTGAGCAGGCGGAGCGCATTTGGCCGTACCGGGAACAATACGAACAGGCGCGGCGCTTGCGGGCAGAGGCGTCCAAGCGCTACGAAGAGCTGGCGCGAAAGCTCGAGGAAGCCAAGGCCGGCTACGAGGAAGCGGTGCGCCGCTACGAACAGGCGCGGCAGGAAAAAGCGAGCCGCGAACCGGAGCTGCTGGCGCAAACGGAGCGGCTGCGCCAGGCAGAACAGCTCGAGCGGCAAATGGAGGCGCTCACGCATGAGCTTGCTGCCCTCAATGAGGAACGAAATCGGCTAGCGGTTCGCGAGAAAGCGGCGCAACGCCGGTTCGAAGAAGCGGCTGCCTGGTATGAACGCGGCATGAAGCGACAGCAGGAGCTAAAAGAAGAATTGCAGCGGTATGCGGAGGCGCTAGCCGGTAAAGACGAAGTGGAGCAGGCGCATGGGGAGAAGCGGCAAATCGAGCAAGCGGCAGCCGCCATCGCCCGTGTTGATGCACAGCTCCGGCAAAAGGAAGCGATGTGGCGCCAGGCGGAAGAGGAACGGGCAAAGAGGGAACACCAGGCTGCCGCCGTCGGCGCCCGGCTTCAGCAGCTGTTTCGGCTCGTAGAGAAAACATACCATTCCGTCTGTCAGCGGCAGCAGGACGTCGAAAAACGGCTGTACGCGCTGCAGCAAGACATGGAGGCGGAGCGGAAGCGGATGGAAGAGGCGCGAACGGCGGAACTGGCGGCTGTGCTGGCCGAACGGCTCCGCCCTGGTGAGCCGTGCCCGGTGTGCGGGTCGCGCGAACATCCGCATTCGTCCACGATGCCGCATTCTTCCGGCCACGGGCAATTGCCTAACCTCGAGCAGGAGCGCCGGCAGTGTGAGCAAGATTTACAAGTCTTGTTCTCGCTAAAGGCGCAGCTTGAACAGCTCGCGGGGCTGGCCGCCGGCCATGGGGCGCCCCCTATCTTTGCCGCCGGCCGCCCGGCAGAAGAGGTGGACGATGTCACCGTTGAAGTGCGGGCGCTCGAGCAAGATGTCATTGAGCAAAAAGAATCTGTTTATCGGGCGCTCGCCCAATGGAACGAAGCGGAAACGGCGCGGCGCGAAGCGGAAAACGCCTGCCGGTGGGCGACCGCTGACAGGGAAGCGTTGCAAGCGGAAAGACAGCGTCTCGAAGAGGAGCGGCAGCAGCTTGAGCAGCAGTGGAGACACGCCTACCCTTCGTTTTCACTCGAGACGATCAATGCGGTATACGAGCAGCTGCGCGAACAAGAGAAAAGGTGGCGCGACGTGCAAAAACGGCTTGAGGATAGCGTGCCGTTTTTAGAAGAAAAACAGCGGGCCAAAGAAGAAGCGGCCGAAGAACAGCGCCGGATGGAGACGGAGCGCATACGCCTTGATTCGCTTATTAACGCTAAACAGCAGTTATCGGAAGAGTATGCACGGCAGCGGCGCGAGAAAGCCGGCCCCAGCCCGGCGGCTGTGCAGCTTCGGGAAGCGGAAGCTGAATGGCGCCGGCTGCAAAGCGGCGAGCAGCAGGCGTATGATGAATGGCAACGTGCGCAAAAACAGCACCAGACGCTAGAAAGCGAGACAAAGGCGGCCAAGCAGGCGTATGAAGAAGGGGTTCGCCGCGAAGAAGAGGCGCTCGCCCGCTGGCGCCGCGCCCTTGCCGATACGGCGTTTACCGATGCGGAAGAAGCTGAACGGGCGAGGGCGACAAAAGAGCAATGCGGTGAGTGGGACGAAGCCATCCGCCGCTATTGGCGCCAAGTGGAACAGGCGGAGCACCGCCGGGCTCAACTTGCGGCCGCCCTCGGCGAGGCGGTGGTGAGCGCTGAACAATGGGAGATGCTGCAGCGCGTATACGCCGAGCGAAAAGCACAAATGGAAACGATGACGCAACAACTTGGGGCCATTCAAGCCAAAGTGGCGGAGTTGAGAAAAAAACATGCCCGTTTTGTTGAACTTGAGGCGAAGCAAGCGCAGCTCAGCCGGCAGATCGAGCGGTATAAGCAACTGCAGACACTGCTTCGCGGCAATAGTTTTGTTGAGTTTATGGCGGAAGAGCAACTCGAACAAGTGACAGCCATCGCCGCGGAGCGGCT
The DNA here is from genome assembly GCF_002217665.1 of Geobacillus uzenensis. Taxonomy (NCBI): domain Bacteria; kingdom Bacillati; phylum Bacillota; class Bacilli; order Caryophanales; family Anoxybacillaceae; genus Geobacillus; species Geobacillus uzenensis. The sequence continues at coordinate 142,226 of NZ_NEWL01000007.1, read as the reverse complement.
GCAACGGTTAACCAGGCACCGTTACTCGCTTGAACTCGATTCGCAAGGCGGATTTCTCATCCGCGATGATGCCAACGGCGGCGTCAGACGGCCGGTGGCGACGCTCTCCGGCGGGGAAACGTTTTTGACCTCACTGTCACTGGCGTTGGCGCTGTCGGCGCAAATTCAGCTGCGCGGCGAATATCCGCTCCGGTTTTTCTTTTTGGATGAAGGGTTTGGCACGCTTGATGCCGAACTGCTCGATATGGTCATTTCCGCTTTGGAAAAGCTGCATACACAACGGCTGGCGGTCGGCGTCATTAGCCATGTTCAAGAAATTCGCACGCGTCTGCCGCGGAGGCTCATCGTTGAGCCGGCTGAGCCGTCCGGCCGCGGCACGCGCGTCCGGCTGGAAACGATGTAAGGAGTGAACCGTTGAACAAAAAAACAAGTGCTCGGTAAAGAAAACAGGGGGCGATCTGCCCCCTTGTTTGTTTTTGACAATGTTCAGTTGTTAGCGGCGACGTTTTGGTCAAACACATCTGGGTCAAACGCGTTCGTAAAGCTAATGGCGTTGTTTGTCATCACAAAGTCGCCGGTGTTGAAACCGCCGGATCCGGCTTGTGTTTTTGTGGCGACTTTCGGCGCAATATACAGGCAATCCCCCATTTGGACGACGGCGCCGCTTCCAACGTTATTGATTTTAATCGGACCGACGAACGAAGGCATTATGAATCCCTCCCTCTTGGTTGCGCGCCCGGTGCAAAGTCAGCCAGCTGGCGAATATGTTTAATTCGTGCCTCCCCCTCTGCGGTGGAGGTTGAGCCGATATGGACGACAGCTGACGAAGAAATCCCAAGCACGCGAACTGACCGGACCGAAATGACCGGAGAGTGATGGAGCGTCCGCCGGGAAGCGACTGGCGGCGGGGAAGACCAGCGCGGGATCGGTTTTGTAAAAATCGGGAATGTTTGTTCTCCTTCCGGGCCAAAAAACAGCTCATATTGGCGCTGGACGGCCAAGGCGCGCGTACGGGCGGAAATCCGTTCCGAGTCACCGATTTGCAGTACGGAGCTAATGATCAGCGTTTCCGCATGAAATGCCTGCACTACTGACGTCCGTTTCACGGTGCTTCCCCTCGAGCTGGCACGAGCGGGACGAACGGGCCGATAATAAGCGATTCCGGCGGTGTGTCAAACGCTGATGACAAGTTGATCACATCAGCGTCGCCGATTAAAAACAGCGAGGCGCTGGCGACCGCTACGAGGCGGATATCGCCGACATGCACATCGCGGTTGATGACCGTATAATTCATGGTTCTTCTCCCCCCGTGGGCAAATGTTTGAGAAACGCGTCAAGGGATTGTTCAATATCAGCCTTTACCTTCTGGAAAATTTCATTTTCGACTGCTTCGTCGCGGCCGTCGGACGGAACGTAGCCTTGGTTCGCTTTTTCCTGCAAATAAAAGCGAATGCGGTCATCGGTCTGGCGGGCAATGTCTTGCAAAATAAATTGCCGATACGTGTCGTCAAGGCGGCGGCCGTATTGACGTTCAAGCTGTTTTAACGTTTCTGGCGCTTCCTTGTTGAGATAGGCGGCCACTTTTTCTTGAATGGGGCGCATCAGCACCGGTTCCGGTTTTGGAATCACCGTTTTTACCGGTTCAACGGCAAAGTCCTCAATCGTTCCCCCGGCTCCCGGCGGGGCAATCCCAATGTTTAATGTTCCTTCTAGCGTTTCCACTTTTAATTGATCAAACTTATATTCGATTCGTTCGATCGATGTGCGCGGTTGGGCCTCGATTTCCCGAAGCCGGACTTCGAGAAGGTGAAGGCGTTGTTCAAGCGCCTGTATTTTTTTTGTTTGCCATGATAAATAGCGGTGCAGCTTGACGAAATACTCGTATAAACTCATCGTGCACCATCATCCTCTCCCCAGAGCCCTCTTACTTCAATATATGGACGGCCTCTGGTCCTCATCACTGTTTTCTGTTGAATTTAGCGAGTGGCTGAATGGAGAGGGACGAGAGGGGCGGCCGCCTGCGCTTGCGGACCGAGCGGCACGGTCGCCTGCGGGACCGGGCCGGTGAATCCGCCGGTGTTGGCGAGCGTGGACAGCGCCTGAATGCTGCCGGCGCTGCCGATTTGCAAAACGGATGAATTCGTCACCGAACCGATCCGCAATTGATGGATGCAAATGCTTTGGCTGATATAAACGTTCAACCTCCTTCCCCTCCTCTATACGTTTCCGACGACATTTTCATCGGCGACATCAGCGTCGTTCGTATTTGTGTTGCTGTAATAGTTATAGACATGAAGCCCGTCGCCGGTGTTAAACGAACCGGCGCCAGCGAACGTTTTCGTCACGCTTTGTGGGGAAATCGCAAACACATCGCCAATATGGAACACGCCGCTGCTCCCGACGCTGTTCAGTTTCACGATTCCGACAAAAGCCGGCATGGGGGCATGCTCCTTTCCCTGCTTCGTAGTTACTACTAATGTATGGGCACAAGCCGGAAAACGTTCGCTCTAATTGTTCGCTGCATTATTCGAGTCCAAAATGTCAGGATCGCCGGTGTTGGTAAAGCTGACAAACGTATTCGTCTGCAAGAAATCCCCGTTGTTGCTGCCGCCCGCGCCGGTATGCGACTTGGCCGTGCTCTTTGGCGCGATTTGCAATACATCGCCAAAATTGACGGTTCCGTCTCCGCTCACATGGGTAATTTTAATCGGGCCGCTAATAAATGAAGGCATCAGAGCTCCTCCTTCCCCCCGTATCGTTACTGCATTGTATGAATGCGGAGAAAAATCGGTTCAATGCGGGACGGGTGTCCAAGTGGCAGACGGCTTGACAGCATATGATAAAAAAGAATGGCCAGAAAGGAAGGGGAAGGCGATGCCAGCGATCGTGATTGGCGGGATTAAGGTTACGAGCGTGGGCGGCAACGGCACCGTAAACATGGGGGATGTGTTACAAATCGCTCCAAAAAGCACATCAAAAACGAACTCCGGTGCCGGCGGCGGCAATACAGGTGACTTTTTGCAAACAAATACGTTTTGCAGCGTCACGAATACGGTGGATCCCGATGTGTTTGATGCGGGGGCGAAAGGAAACAACTAGACGGTCGATACGGGAAAAGGCCGTCTTTTTCTTTTGCCCATCTTCCTATATAATATAATTGTGAATTTTCTAAAATATATAGCCGGGGGGAGAGGGAGATGAACGTACCGCTTGTGCTTACCCATTTTTTAGACCGCGCTGTGGCCCTGTACGGGGACAAGCCGGCAATGATTTGTTCGGGGCGGACAGTGACGTACCGACAGCTTGGCGAGCGGGTGCGAAGGCTCGCCAATGGGCTGCGGGGACTTGGAGTTCGTAAAGGGGATCGCGTGGCATATTTAGCTCCTAACACGCTCGAAATGCTCGAAGGGTTTTATGGCGTATTTGAAGTGGGAGGAGTGATGGTGCCGCTCAATACGCGTTTGAAACCGGACGATTATGTTTTCATTTTGAACCATAGCGAAAGCAAAGTGTTGTTCGTTGATGAAGAGCTGTACGGGTTGATTGCGCCTGTCAAAGATCAACTTGAGACGGTCGAGGAGATCATCGTTCACCATAAAACAGATGCGGCAATCGCTGAAACCGCTTACGACGAATGGCTCGCCGCCCAATCGGCCGCGCCCGTTCCGCGCCCGATGATCGACGAAAACGACGTATGCAGCTTGCTGTATACGAGCGGGACGACGGGCAATCCGAAAGGAGTGATGTTGACCCATCGAAACAATTATTTGCATGCGCTCGTGACGATGCATCATCTATTTGTATCCGACCGTGATACGTATTTGCATGTGCTGCCGATGTTCCATGTCAACGGCTGGGGTTCGCCGTTTTACTACACCGCTAACGGAGCGACGCAGATCGGTTTGCGCAAAGTCGATCCGAAAACCATTTTTGACCTTGTCAACGAGCATCGTGTGACCGTTATGCATATGGCTCCGACCGTGCTTAACATGCTGCTGCAATATTACGAGCAACATAAGCCGGACGTTCCGGAACAGGTGCGGGTCGTCATTGCCGGTTCCGCACCGCCGCCCGCGTTTGTTGCGCGCGTCGAAGAAAAACTCGGCTGGAAATTCGTTCAAGTATACGGCATGACGGAATCGTCTCCGCTCAGCACCATTTCACTTATCCGCCCGCAGCTTGACGGGCTGCCTGCCGAACAAAAGCAGCGGCTGAAAGCGAAAGCCGGCTATCCGATGATCGGCTGCGAGGTGAAAGTCGTCGACGAGAATGGAGAGGAAGTGCCGAAGAATGGACGGGCGATCGGTGAGGTGATCGTCCGCAGCCACGGCGTCATGAAAGGGTATTGGAAAAACGATGAAGCGACGGCTGCAACGATTCGTGACGGTTGGCTGTATACAGGGGATATGGCGACAGTCGATGAATACGGGCATATTGATATCGTCGACCGGAAAAAGGATATTATTATTAGCGGAGGAGAAAACATTTCCTCGATTGAAGTCGAAGGGGCGCTTTATGAGCATCCGGCTGTGCTTGAAGCGGCCGTCATCGCCGTGCCGCATGAAAAATGGGGGGAAACGCCGCATGCGTTCGTCGTCGTTCGACCGGGGCATACGGTGAGCGAAGGGGAGCTGATCGCCTTTTCGCGGGAAAAGTTGGCCCATTTTAAAGCGATCACGGGTGTAACGTTTGTGGATGAGCTGCCGAAGACCGCGTCTGGAAAAATTCAAAAAGTGCATTTGCGCCGCCAATATTGGGATTCAATAGGAAAAACGGGGCGCTATGTCAACTGATGGCGTGACGTGCGCGCTTGCTGCTCTGACAACAGAGACAGAAAGCGAAAACGGCAGAAGGGCGGATCATGATATGTGGCGGAGGGCTTGGCGGTGCAAGGCTGACGACTGTTCCGTAATGGGGCGAAACGTTTGGCGATGACATGAGGGTGCCCGCTGAGTGAGCCGCCTCCTTCGGCATAGCGAAAAGATAGAAAGAAGGGGTTGTGTGACATCTTTATCGGCAGAACGGATCGCGGCGATTGACGTCCTGCGCGGGTTTGCCTTGTTTGGCATTTTGCTTGTCAACATGCGCTATTTCTCGTCGCCGGCGTTATATGTGGAAGACGTCGGCGGCAGCGCCCTCAACCGCGCGGTTGCCGCGGTCATCGATCTTTTGTTTGAAGCGAGCGCCTATCCGCTGTTTGCCTTTTTATTCGGATTCGGCACGGCCATCCTTTGCCACCGATTGCGCGAGCGCGGGAAGCGGCCGATTCCGATTTTGCTGCGCCGCTTCCTTCTTTTGTTGATGTTCGGCGCCATTCATGCGTTCGGCCTTTGGTTTGGTGATATTTTAATTCCGTACGCGCTTGCTGGGCTGATGTTGCTTTTGTTCATAAACGCCCCGCCGCGCTGGTGGCGGACGGCGGCGCTGGCCGGTTTTTTCCTTTTTCACAGCCTCGTAGCGTTGTTGCTGGCCATAAGTATGATGGCCGGATGGACGGGGGCAACTGAGGGCAAAGAGGCAGAGGCAGCTGCAGCCCTCCGCCATTACCAAAGTGGAACGTTTCGCGATGTGTTTTGGCAGCGATGGCACGATTGGTTGTATCTCAATAGCGATGGCGGGCTTCTATTTACGCTCTTGGCTGTATTGCCGTTTTGCCTTCTCGGCGCCTACGCCGCCAAAGAGCGTTGGCTTGAGGCCGAACGCTATCCGGCCGCGACGTTGCGCCGCTTCATGGGCGTGGCGCTATGCCTCGGCTTGGCGCTAAAAGCGATTCCGTACTGGATCGGGGCCAACACGTTGACGATGTATATCCAGGACAACGTTGGCGGCGCGGTTTTGGCGGTGTTCTACGCTGCTGCTGCTGTGTTTGTTTGCGGGAAAGCCAATGGGCGGCCGGCGTGGCGATGGCTGCAAGATGCTGGGAGAATGTCGCTCACCCACTATCTCGCTCAGTCGCTCATCTGCACGTCGCTTTTTTACAGCTATGGGCTCGGGTGGTACGGGCGGTTGAACGAATGGCAAGGAGCGCTATTGGCGATCGGGATCTATGCCGCTAGTTTATGGGCAAGCCGCCGCTGGTTCGCCCGATTTCGGTTTGGCCCGGTCGAATGGCTGTGGAGATGGGGAACGTACGGGATGCGTCCGCCTTTTCGGCGCCAGCCGGGCCAATAAAAAATCCGTCGCTTATTGGACGGATGGAGCAGGCGGTTCAAAAGCCATTGTTTGCCGCAAATATTGGTTGATCAATTGATCAAGTTCTTGGCTGCAGTGGATCGTTTCTTTTGCTGTAAACCCATGAGTGAGCGCCAATTCGATCATTTGTTGCCGTTTTTCTTCAATTAGCAAGAGAACCATTTCCTTCACCATCAATTCTATTGAAATGTTGGTTGAGGCTTGCTGCTGGGAGTGACCGAAGCAAGACCTTTGTTGTATGGCTAAGGTCGCAACCGACAGCCATAGTGGAAACTAAACATTATTATACATAGAACGACGGAAAAAGGAAGCGATTCGGGAAAATAAGTGGTAAATTTCCTAATTCAGACAAAATTCTACAAAAAACAGGACTTTTTCGCTTGGACGGCGAATAGAATGGGCGATGCGCCGCAATGGGGAGGGATGGACGGGTGCGGCCTGTATGCCCGTCCCTGTGTGCAGCGGAAGACTTAGGTAGAGAGGGAGAGGAAGCAATGAAATTCATTACGGCGGTTTTCAACGGAGAAACATGGGTCGGAGCGGTGCCGGAAGGGGAGGAGACGGCTATCCATTTGCGTCGTGCCGAACGAGCGATGGACGGCAAAGAGACGATTCCAGCGTCGATGCTAGAGGCCATCGCCCAAGGGGGCGCTTTTTTGGATCGGGCCCGGAAAGTCATCGATTGGGCGCTTCGCCACCCGGGGCCGGACTACGTCTATCGCCTTGGCGATGTTCGCCTCCTTGCCCCGATCCCACGGCCGGCGAAAAACGTTTTTTGCATCGGCAAAAACTATGTTGACCATGCGCTTGAATTAGGAGATGCCGCCGATGTGCCGAAACATGTAATCGTCTTCTCGAAAACGCCGACGACTGTCATTGGCCATGAGGAAACGATTTTGCGCCATGCGGATGTCACTGATGAAGTAGACTACGAAGGGGAGCTCGCCTTGATCATCGGCAAAAAAGGGCGGGCCATTCGCCGCGAAGAAGCGCTCGATTACGTATTTGGGTACACGATCATCAATGATGTGACCGCTCGTGATTTGCAGGAACGGCATCAACAATATTTGCTCGGCAAAAGCTTGGATACATTTTGTCCGATGGGGCCATGGATCGTGCCGAGCCAATGGGTTCCAAATCCGAACGATTTGCGCATCGAAACGCGGGTGAACGGCGAAGTGCGCCAGCAGGCGAGCACAAAACAGTTGATTTTTCCGATTGAATCGATCATTGAGACGATCTCAAAAGGCATAACGCTTGAGCCAGGCGATATTATTGCGACAGGAACGCCGGCTGGGGTCGGCAAAGGAATGCGTCCGCCGCGTTTTTTGCAAACGGGCGATGTCGTCGAAGTGACGATCGAAGGAATCGGCACGCTACGCAATAAAGTAGGGGAATGAGCCAAGGGAAAAGGAATCGTATGCAGATGAAAAGCGCCATCCAAAACGGAGGCGCTTTTCGCATTTCGTAATGTTTGTCAACGGCTCGCTGCCCATGCTATGATGAGGATGACCATGGAAAAGTTGGAGGGATCTCAATTGACGCATGTCCATATTACGAGCTGGATCATTATGATTATCTTGTTTTTGATCGCTGTGTCGATGCAGCGCTCAGGGGCGGCTAAAGCCAACATCGTACAAATGATTTTGCGGCTGTTTTATATTATAACGATCATCACCGGTTTGCTTTTGTTACATAGCATCGCCACGATTTCCGGACTTTACTTGTTGAAGGCGCTCGCTGGATTATGGGTAATCGGAGCGATGGAAATGGTGTTGATGGCGGGGAAAAAAGGAAAAAGCGCGGCGGCAGGATGGACGCAATGGGTGATTGCGCTCGTTGTGACGTTATTCCTCGGTTTGCTATTGCCGCTCGGCTTTGATGTGTTCTAAACAAAGCGGCAGCCTAACAGCGGGTTGCCGCTTTTTCTTGCGCAAAAAATGTGGTATGTTAAAACCAACGGTACTTTTCGAATGTTCAGAATGGTTTGATTAATAGAAGGAGGCGTCAATGGTTATGCGTTCGCTGCGCTGCCGCCATGCCGAGGAACTGCACCGGCTAGTCGAAGATGATTGTTCTGTGCCGCCCGAGTCGTTGTTCATCCAAGTCGCCGCTGACGATGAAGAAAAGGTGCGCCGCACGGTCGAGTTAGCGGCGCGCCGTTGGCCGGGCGCCCATCTTGTCGGGATGGCGGGGCCGTTGCCGATCATCGGCGAAACGACGTTTTTAGCCGACGTGATGTCAATGACGGAATCGAGCATTTCGTCGGTGGCATTCCCGGCGGTTGATGATGTCCATCCAGCCGAGCTGGCTGCAAAGATCGAAGAGGCGGCCATTCACGAAGAGACGGCATTGCTTTTGTTGTTTACCGATTGCCGTGCCGCTTTGCTCCCTCTTCTCCGCCATTTGCCGCTTGTGAACGAGCGGATGACCGTCGTCGGCTGCACCCTTCCGGACGGCTGCATTTTATTTTCGCGCGATGGCCGGCTTGATCAGGGAGTGGTCGCTGTCTCGTTCAGCGGTGCGTCACTTCGGGTTCGTTGTTTCTCCCCGTTTTTATGGGAACCGATCGGGTTGGCGTTTTTAATAACGAAAAGCGCTGGCCAACAGATTGACGAACTCGACGGGCAAAAAGCATCACTTTGTTTGGAACGGTATTTAGGGAAAGAGTTTATGGAGCGCTTACCGCTTTCCGGAATGGAGTTTCCGTTTGTTGTCGAGAGAAATGGGCAGTATGTTTGCCTGCCGATCACACGGGTGCGTGAAAACGGGGCGGTCGCGGTCAACGGTCATGTCAGCGAAGGGGAAAAAGTGAGGTTTGCCTACGTTCATGCTCCGTCGTTTTACTGGAGCATGCACGATCTGGCGGCGCAAGCGGCTAAGCAACCGATAGAAGAAATGATATTTTACTATAGTACGGCATTAGGAGGGTATACGCGCCCAATGCTCGAGGGGATGGTTTCAGCGTTCGGACAAGCCGCCCTCTTTCCGGCGATGGAAGTAATGGTCAAAGACGCGTATACAACCGTGCGGCTAGGGGCGTTTGCTGCCGTTTCGCTAGCGGAAGAGGCGGCGTCGGGACAGGGAGGGCCAGCTTTCGAAATGCCGCTGCCGCCGGAAGGGATCACGACATTAGCGCAGCTGATGTCGACATCGTCGCGCGATATGGAGCGGCTTTACGCCCGCCTGCAAATGTCTGAGCAGCGATATAAGTCGCTGTTTGAACATAATACCGATATCGTCTATTCCACCGATTTGCACGGCCGTTTTACGAGCGTCAATCCTGCTTTTGAACGAGTGCTTGGCTATAGGAAAGAAGACATTTTATATACCAATTCGCTCAAGTACGTTCACCCAAGTGACATTCCCCGCGTCACCCGCTATTTTTACCGGGCGCTGCGCGGAAATGTGCAAACATACCAGTTGGAAATTCCGACGAAGTCAGGAGAACAACTTCTTTTTCAAATGAAAAACATCCCGATTATTGTGGATGGAAAAAAAGTCGGCATTTACGGGATTGGGCACAACGTTACGGAGCAAAAGAAAGCAGAGGAGAAAATCGCCTACTTAGCGTACTACGATCCGGATACAAACTTGCCAAATCGGACGAAATGGATGGAGCTGTTTTCGAATCAACTGGAAAAAGCGAAACGGAAACAGCGGAAAGTAGCGGTCGCTTTCATCGATCTCGACCGGTTTAAATGGATTAACGACAGCGTTGGCCATTACGCCGGCGATGATATTTTGCGCCAACTAGTTGAGCGCATGAAGCGCGTACTGCCGGTCGGGGCGCAGCTCGGCCGGTTTCATGGCGATAAGTTTTGCTTGCTGTTTCCGTTAAAAACGAGCGCCGAGACGGCAGCCGAAACGGCGCTTCACCTCGTGCGCGAAGTGGCGAAACCGACAGTGTATGGCCAAAAAGAATTTTTTGTTACAGCCAGCATCGGGTTAGCCGTGTTTCCAGATGACGGAGCGGATGAACATACGCTGTTGCGCCATGCCGACATTGCAGTGAACAACGCGAAAAAAAGCGGCGGCAACCGGGTGGAGCGCTATTGCACACACATGAATGAGGAAGCAGTTCACCGGTTTGAAATGGGCAGCTCTTTGCGCAAGGCGATTGAAAAAAATGAACTGTTTCTTTGCTACCAGCCGATTGTCGATGTGCGTACCGGCGCGGTCATCGCCACAGAGGCGCTTATTCGTTGGCGGCACCCGGAGCTTGGACTGGTGCGGCCGGATGAGTTTATCCCGCTGGCTGAAGAGACCGGATGGATTCATGAAATCGGCCGGTGGGTGCTGCAAACCGCTTGCCGGCAGACGAAGCGGTGGCAGGACATAACGGGCAATGATCAATTAGCTGTTTTTGTCAATGTTTCTGCTGTACAATTTCAGCATGAACGATTTATTGATGATGTGAAACGAGCGCTCAAGCGGTCAACATTGCCGCCGTCATGCTTGCATCTCGAACTGACCGAACATTCAATGCTCCGTCATCTATCGAGCACGATGCGGACGCTCGATGAGCTAAAGCGGCTCGGCGTTGGCATCGCCGTTGATGATTTCGGGAGCGGTTATTCTTCATTCCATTATCTAAAGCAGCTGCCGGCGACCATTTTGAAAATTGACCGGGCGTTTATCGAACATTTGCATGCCAACGCGTCCGACGCAGCCATCGTTAGCGCGATGATTACAATGGGGCGCGGGTTAGGGCTGGAAACGATTGCTGAAGGGGTTGAGACGCCGGAGCAGCTCGAACGGCTCCGCGATTTGCAATGCAGCTACGCCCAAGGGTATGCGCTTTGCCCGCCGCTTGTGGCTGAAGAGGTGATGGCGTATATGTCAGAGAGGCAAAAAGAGCGGCAATAAGTAGTTGTTTCGACTCGACCAATGAAGGCTAAGCCGCCGCAGCATCCGGTAACGCAGTTGAGGCGAACGATCCGGTCAGCAGCAAAACGATGCAGCTGCCGACCGCTTTCGCCTTCAGCCGATTTGAGCGCAAATCGCTCGTTCACCGCTGTTAAACGTGATTTCAAATCGGTCGCTTGGCGCGTGGCCGCGCTCATAATAATGGTGGACATTGCCGATTTGCTCGGTGTTGTCATAAATGATGAAATTGACGCCGGCCGATTTGGCAAACAATAGACCGTTGTAGCAGTACAGGCAATCGTAAAGCGAAAACCCGAGGCTGTTCAGCCATTGAACGAACTGGAAAAAAGACGGATCAGGAAGCGAGGCAAGCCATTGCCGATACGCGTATGTCAGCCGTTTGCGGAAGCGGATACGGTCGCCGTTTGTCAGGGGAAAGATGCCGAGATCAGTAGCGATCGTGCCGGTGTCTTGCCATTGTCCGGACAGCCAGTGCCCATAGCGGAACAGCTCGATGCCTTGCTCGGCCATTTCTTCGACGAGAGCCGCTTCTTCCGCTTCTTCATCAAAAAATATCCATTCATTGTTCACAAACTCGACGGTTCCTTGCACGTAAGCTCGGGGCTGCTCCGCAATACATTGCAAGCGCTCTTCAATGCCCAATTTCTTTCATCCTCCTTGTATTTCTCTTTTTTTCCACTTTTTTGTTTGTTTATTCGTGTGGTTGTTGTCTTCGGACAATTCATCGAAATTACTGATAGTGCATAAAATGGAATCATGCCGATGCGGGGAGGGCTATCGCCCTGCTACGGAGAACGATAGCCGGAGATCGCCGCAAGGAAACAGAGGAACGGGCGATCGAAAGAACAATGTGAACAGTTCGGGCGAACAATCGTTATCTGCCATTTTTGATAAAGAAAGGATTGGTTCGTATGTGTGGCATCACTGGCTGGGTGCATTTCGGGCGCGATTTGCGCCGTGAGCAAGCGATTATTACCGGGATGACGGAGACGCTCGCCAAGCGCGGGCCGGACGATACAAATACATGGCTTGACACCCATGCCGCGTTCGGCCATAAGCGGCTCGTCGTTGTTGACCCGGCCGGCGGCAAACAGCCGATGATCCGGAACAAAAACGGACACCGCTACACGATCGTTTACAACGGTGAGCTGTACAATACGGAGGACATCCGTAAGGAGCTGCTGCGCAAAGGTTATCGGTTTGACGGCCATTCGGACACGGAAGTGCTGCTCGCCGCTTATATAGAATGGAAAGAACAATGTGTCGATTGGTTAAACGGCATTTTTGCCTTCGCCGTTTGGGATGAGGAGCGGGAGCTGGTATTTATGGCGCGCGACCGCCTCGGAGTCAAGCCGCTGTTTTACTGCCAACATGAAGAGGAACTGTTGTTCGGTTCTGAAGTCAAGGCCATTTTAGCCCACCCAGGCGTAAAAACGGAAGTCAGTTATGAAGGATTGGCAGAAGTGTTCGGGCTTGGACCGTCGCGCACCCCGGGGCACGGGGTGTTTTGCGGCATCCAAGAACTGCGCCCAGCACACGCGTTGACTTTCTCCCGCGCCGGGCTCCGCATCTGGCGGTACTGGAACGTTGAAAGCGACGTCCATCGCGATTCGCTCGAGGAAACGATCGAAAAGCTGCGCTTTTTATTGACCGATGCCGTCACACGCCAGCTCGTTTCCGATGTGCCGGTATGCACGTTTTTATCAGGCGGAGTCGATTCAAGCGCCATTACGGCGATTGCCGCCACCGCTTTCGCCGCCGACGGAAAAGGGCCGCTCCATACGTACTCGATCGATTATGAAGGGAACGATCGATATTTTCAAGCAAATGATTTTCAGCCAAATACGGACGCACCGTTTATCGAGCAAGTATCAAACAAGTTTCAAACGATCCACCACCGCTGCGTGATCACCCAAGAAGAGCTGTTCCATCATTTGCATGACGCGGTAATCGTCCGCGACGTTCCGGGCATGGCTGATGTGGACTCGTCGCTTCTTTGGTTTTGTAAACAAATTCGCGAGCAGTTTGTCGTCAGCTTATCCGGAGAATGCGCCGATGAAATTTTCGGCGGTTATCCGTGGTTTCATCGTCCGGACGACTTAGCGAGAAAAGGATTTCCGTGGATGCGTTCGATTGAAGCGCGCATCGGCTTGTTAAAAGACGAATGGCGGCAAAAACTGCGCCTTGACGACTACGTGCAAATGCGTTATGAAGAAACGCTTGCCGAAGTGCCGCGTCTTGAAGGAGAAAGCGCTGAGGCGGCGAAGCGGCGTGAGCTGTTTTACTTAAATATGATTTGGTTTATGACGACACTGCTTGATCGGAAAGACCGGATGAGCATGGGGGCAAGCCTCGAGGTGCGCGTGCCGTTTGCTGACCACCGGCTCGTTGAATACGTCTGGAATATCCCGTGGGAAATGAAAATGTACGGCGGACGCGAAAAAGGCATTTTGCGCAAAGCGCTGGAAGGGCTGCTCCCAGAGGATGTGCTCTACCGGAAGAAAAGCCCGTACCCGAAAACGCACCATCCGCAGTATACGAAGCTGGTGAAACAATGGCTCGAGCAGCTGCTTCGCGACCGTTCTTCCATCTTGCACGAGTTTTTCGATCAAGAAAAACTGACGGCGCTCGTCGAATCGGAAGGGAAGTCGTTCCAAGTGCCGTGGTTCGGGCAACTCATGACCGGGCCGCAGCTGCTTGCGTACCTTGGCCAAGTGCACGTTTGGTTTGACCATTACGGCATCCATATTAAAGAATAAGAGCTGCGCTGCAAGGCGCAGCTCTTATTCTATTTGATAGCGTGGAAAGTGGGATTACGCCATTTTTGCTTCCGGCGCCACCGCTTTTTTCATCCAGGTGCGCGACCGCCAGCGCCAAAGCATCAATAGCCCGCGCAGCCATTCATCAGCGATGAACGACAGCCAAATGCCGACAAGGCCAAAGCCGAAGGCAATGCCAAATACATACGCCACGGTCACACCGACTCCCCACATGGACAAAATGCCCATATAGACGGGGAATTGCACATCCCCGGCCGCTCGGAGCGAGCTGATGATGACTAAATTAAAAGAGCGCCCCGGTTCTAGGATGATCGTCAACAGCAATAGCTTGCGACCAAGGTCAATCATCGATCGGTCATCAGTAAAGAGCGAGAGCAGCGGCTCGGCGAACCAATAGGAAGCAGCGGCCAACAGCACCGAGATAGCGATCGCGCTATATAAACTTTTTAAGCAGCGGTCGTACGCTTCTTCGTATCGTCCGGCGCCAACGAAATGGCCGACAAGAATTTGCGTCCCTTGGCTGACGGCGATGCCGAACAAAAACACGAACATCATAATGTTTTGTGTATACACCCTAACGGTCAGCGCCTCGGCGCCGAGCCATGTGATGAAATAAGTGATGGCCATTTGCGCGGTATTGTAGGAAAGATGTTCCCCGGCTGCCGGAACACCGATTTTCAGCAGTGATCGCAAATGATAAAACGGCAGTGCGCGAAACGCTCGTGGGGCTAGGGAAATGCCCGTTCGTTTGTACAATAAAGCAACCAATACCGCCAAACCAATCAGCCGGCTTACTGCCGTGGAAATGGCCGCCCCTTCCGCCCCGAGGGGAGGAAGGCCAAACGACCCGAAAATAAGGAAATAGTTCCCAATGATATTCAAGATGTTCATGCCGATCGTGACATACATCGTGTCGCGCGTAAAGCCATAGCTTTTTAAGACAGCGCCGACCGTCATCATGAGCGCCTGAATGAATAAAAACCCGCCGACAATGGCCAAATAACGGTTCCCTTCATCAAGCAGCTCCGCCGGCAAATCCATCATTCGCAAAATCGACCGGCTAAACGCAGCTAAACTAGCGCTCAACAGCAGCCCAAACAACAAGTTCGCAGCGATGGAGACAAGCGATACTTCGATCGCTGCCTGTTCTCGCCGGGCGCCTAAATATTGCGCGACGAGAACTGCCGTCGCTAAGGCGACGAAGTTGAACAACACGATCGTCAAGGCGATAATTTGATTGGCGACCCCGACGGCGGCGACCGCATGATCCGAGTACTGGCTGAGCATGAGCGTGTCGGCGTTTCCCATCACCATATACAACATCGTTTCAATAAAAATAGGCCACGTCAATGAAAACAGTGACCACGTTTTGGCCTCACGGCGCATGTTGAGACAACTCCTTTTTCTTATTCCGACTTGAACGATATATCAAGTTTAGCCAGTTTGTTGCATAATGGAAAGAGAAAGAAACGATTTCACTTGTACTTTTCCGATAAGAAAAGAGGGACGATGATGGACTATGTCGCGTTTTCGCTGCCGCCGTTGCCTGTGTTCATTAAAGGGGCGGAAAGTGTATTCCCGACAGGAAAGCGCCATTTCCGCCGTACATTTACGGTCTTCGATTTGCTTTACGTCAAACAAGGCTGCTTATATATGACGGAAAACGGGCGTGAATTTGCTGTTGGCAGTGGGCAATATTTGTTGTTGATCCCGGGTCGGGAACATTACGGACATCGCCCGTGCCGTGAACGGACGGAACTCGTTTGGCTTCACTTTTCACTCCCGGATTATGACATTGTCGCTGATCATATCGCAAGTCGGCAAACGGTGGTGGAAAAAGAGGCAACGTACACTGAGCCGATCCAATATCGGCTCTCGATTCGCCAATATGGGGAACTAAAACAGCGGGAGCGGGCCGAACAGCTGCTCAGCCAGATCGTTGAGCCGAACGTGGAACGGGATCTCGACCGGCCGCTTCGGCAGCTGCTTTTGTTCGTTGAATTCCTTTGGCACTTGCAAAAGCAAGAGCTTTCCGTCCCGAACGCTTCCGAACAAGTCAGCGCCGCAGCGGTTGCGTATATCGAAAAGCACTTTCACGAGTCAGTGACGTTGGAGAGGCTCGCTCGCGAGCTTCGCTTTCACCCGGATTACATCACCCGGTGCATGCAGAAAACGATCGGGATGGGCTTCAGCCATTATTTGGCGTATTATCGGTTGTCAAAGGCGAAACAATGGCTGGCGGAAACGAATGAAACGATTGAGGCCATCGCGAAACGGGTGGGCATTGATGACAGTGCTTATTTTTCACGTTTATTTAAAAAAATGGAGGGGATGACGCCGACTGAGTACCGGCGCATCGCCCAGCGCGTGTAACGCCGGTACTCAGTCGGCAGCTGCACCGGTATTCACTGATTGGCTGCGGATCTTAGTTGCCTGCGAAACAGGCTCACCAGTGCTCCACCGCATAGAGGACAAACCCGTATGGCGGCAAAACGGCGCAAAGCGTTTCCGCCTCAGCCGCAAACCGTTCCCCGGTCAAGAGGTTGACGAGCCATTTTCCTCTTACGTCAAGCGGGATCGGGATATCGGCTTTTTCGCCGCTCCGATTAATAATGACCAACACGGTTTCGTTGCCATCTGTTTTTTCATAAATAAGAGAGTTTGTTTCGTCATCGGCATGAAGAAAGGTGATTTCCCCGCGCCGCAGCGCCTGATGCTGTTTGCGCAGCGCGATCAGCTGCTTGACGTGCTGGCGCAGTTCTTTGTTTTGTTGCTCCGGATCCCACACCATGCATTTCCGGCACTCTGGGTCGTTTCCGCCCGTCATGCCGATCTCGTCTCCATAATAAATGCACGGCGAACCTGTGAACGTCAGCTGAAACAAAAATAACAGTTTTGCTTTGCGGACATCGCCGCCGCAAACGGTGAGGATTCTTGGCGTGTCATGGCTGCCGAGCAAATTGAACGCGGCCTCATTGACGTTGTTTGGGTACGAATGAAGCACACGCACCATTCGATCGGCAAACTGGCGCGCGCCCATCTCTTCTTTGGCGAAAAAACGGAGCGCCCCGTCCGTAAACGGGTAGTTCATGACGGCATCAAACTGATCGCCGCGCAACCATGGCATCGCGTCATGCCAAATTTCCCCAAGGATGTATATGTCCGGTTTCTGCGCCTTCACCACCCGGCGGAACTCGCGCCAAAACTCGTGATCGATTTCATTGGCAACATCCAACCGCCAGCCATCAATATCAAATTCGCGAATCCAATATGTCGCGACATCAAGCAAATAACGCTTCACTTCCGGATGGGCGGTGTTCAGCTTTGGCATTTGCGGAACGAACGCGAACGTGTCGTAATTCGGCCGCGGCTCGGTTTGCAGCGGAAATTCACGAATGTGAAACCAATCCTTATATGTTGAGGACTCGCCGTTTTTTAACACATCTTGAAACGGGGCGAACTCGTAGCCGCAATGGTTGAATACGGCATCAAGCATGACGCGGATGCCTTTTTCATGGCAGCGTTGGACGAGTGTTTTCAACGTTTCTTTGTCCCCAAAATGCGGATCGATCTCAAAATAATCGGCGGTATCGTATTTATGGTTGGACGGCGCGCGAAAAATCGGCGTCAAGTAAATGCCGGTCACACCAAGGTCAACAAGGTAATCGAGATGGTCGATAATCCCCTGCAAATCGCCGCCAAAAAAGCTCGTCGGCGTCGGATCTTCGCTCCCCCATGGGCGCGCTCCTTCCGGGCTGATCGCCGGATTGCCGTTGGCGAACCGCTCAGGGAAAATTTGATACCAGACTGTATCCTTGACCCAATCCGGCGCCTCAAACAAGTCGCCCCGATGAACAAAGGGAAAACAAAAGTAGTAAGCCGTGTCATCGATTGGCGCCTCAACGTAAAACCCTTTTTCGGTATAAATGAGCTTCTCCTCTCCTGAGTGCAGCATAAACCCGTAGCGCAGCCGGCGGTATGGCGGTTTGACTTCGGCGAACCAATAGTCAAACAACTCGTCGCTTCCCGTTTTTCGCATCGGCATCGTTTGAAACTGCCAAGCGCCGTTCCGCCATTCGTATGGGTCGCCGTGCAGCAGCTCCACCTTGTCGACATCCCCTTTTTTGGTCCGAAGCCGAAGATGAAGCGTTTCGCCATCATAGGCATAGGCGAAGTTATCGGTCGGTCGGTGGTGGATTGCTTCTTTCCTCATTTGGCCTCTCCTCCTTCATATTTTCAAAAGCAATCGTTTGCATCATTATTATCCTCTGATTCAAGAGTACGAAAAGGGAGGGGAAAAGTCAAATTTAGTAGAAAAAAAGCTTGTAAAATGAAAATTAGGAGGTATAATAGAGATAAGCAGTGCAATCGTTTTCATAGAAATGGTTTTGGTTTGTTTGTGCAAACGATTTCCTTATGATTGGACTGCGAAGATTCTGTCATGGTAAATAGGAGGGGGATTATGAGAAAAGCGTTGTCGTTGTTTCTCATGGCGGTGCTCTTTGTCGGTCTGCTTTCCGCCTGCGGGCCGAAGCGGGATGCGGAGCAGCCAAAACAGACCAACAATGGGACCGAAGAAGCGAAGAAACCGGAAAAGCTGGTCGTTTGGGTGAACGATGATGAAAAACAAAAACAAGCATTGAAGGATATTTTCCAAAAGTACACGGAAAAAACCGGAATCAAAATCGAAATGGTCGCCGTCAACATGCTTGACCAAACGAAAAAATTGGCGCTTGACGGCCCAGCCGGCAAAGGGCCGGACGTGTTCTACCAGCCGCATGACCGCATCGGCGACATTGTGCTGCAAGGCTTGGCCGATCCGGTTGATCTTGGCGATGCGAAAGACGAGTACAGCGAGACCGCTGTCAATGCGGTGACGTATGACGGCCAAACGTACGGTGTGCCGGCGGTCGTGGAAACATACGGCGTGTTCTATAACAAAAATTTAGTGCCGGAAGCGCCGAAAACGATGGATGAGTTGATGAAGATCGCCAAAGAAAAAACGAATGCGGCCAAAGACCAATACGGCTTTTTAATGGAAGCGACGAACTTCTACTTCGTTTATCCGTTCTTCGCCGGCTATGGCGGCTATGTGTTCAAAAATGAAAACGGCAAATACGATACGAGCGACATCGGCTTGGCCAACGACGGGGCGGTTAAAGGAGCGGAGCTTGTCCAATCGTGGTTTAAAAACGGATACATTCCGAAAGAAATTACCGGCGATATTATGAACGGGCTGTTTACGAAAGGGAACGTAGCGGTCGCCATCACCGGCCCGTGGAACATTGCTTCGTACAAGGAAGCGTTAGGCGACAAGCTGGCGACAGCGCCGCTGCCGGTGCTCGACAACGGCGAACATCCGAAATCGTTTGTGGGTGCCAAAACATGGATGTTGTCCGCTTATTCGAAAAACAAAGAGTGGGCAGTCGATTTCATGAAGTTTGTGACGAACGAGGAAAATTCACTTCATTACTATGAAGTCGCCGGGGAAATGCCGGCAAACGAAAAAGCGTTGACGAACGAAAAAATCACGAACGACCCGCTGATCGCCGGCTTTGCCGAGCAAATCCAATACGGCGAGCCGATGCCGAACGTGCCGGAAATGTCGCAAGTATGGGAGCCGATGGGCAACGCGCTGCAATTTATCGCGAAAGGCGATAATCCGAAAGCAGTGCTCAGCGAAGCGGTCAAAACGATTCAAGACAAAATCGCGGCTAGCGGTGCTGGAAAATAATACGTCATATGGCGGTGGATAGGATCATCCCTATCCACCGTTCTTATCCATCGATAGGAGGGAGTTCCGATGCCGGAAGCGAACGTCCGTCATCGGCCGGCGGTGGCGATGGCGCTGTCATTGCTGTTTGCCGGCCTTGGACAATTGTACAACCGCCGCTATATCAAAGGAATTTTGTTCCTCATCATCGAAGCGGCGTTCCTTATCACCTTTTATAACTTTTTGAACATCGGGCTGTGGGGACTGGTGACCCTCGGCGAAATTCCGATGCTCGATCATTCGATTTTCTTGTTGATTCAAGGGCTTGTTTCCGTGATCATCATCGCTTTTGCCGTTGCGTTGCACGTTGCCAACGTCATTGACGCCCGCAACGACGCCCGCCGGCGGCAGCGCGGCGAGCCGTTTCCCTCGCTTGTTGAATCGTGCCGGAACGCATGGGACCGAGGGTTTCCGTACATCTTTGTCACGCCTGGGCTTGTCATGCTTTTGTTTATCGTTGTGCTGCCGCTGTTGTTCATGGTGTCGCTCGCCTTTACGGACTACAACTTGTATCATTCGCCGCCGCGGCATTTGTTGAATTGGGTCGGATTTGAAAACTTCAAAAACTTAGTCTCCATCCCGATTTGGAAAAGCACGTTTTTCAGCGTCCTTGCATGGACGATCGTCTGGACGGTCGTAGCGACGACGATGCAAATTGCACTTGGGCTGTTTTTGGCGCTGCTCGTCAACGATCCGCGCATTAAGTTTAAACGATTCATCCGCACGGTGCTCATTTTGCCGTGGGCCGTGCCGGCGTTTGTTACGATTTTAGTGTTTGCCGCGATGTTTAACGATAAATTCGGGGCGATCAACCGTGAGGTGTTGAGCTTGTTCGGGTTGTCGGTTCCGTGGATGACTGACCCGTTTTGGACGAAAGTGGCGCTCATCTTGATTCAAACATGGCTTGGTTTCCCGTTTGTCTTTGCGTTATTTACCGGTGTCTTGCAAAGCATTTCCCGCGATTGGTACGAAGCGGCCGATATCGACGGGGCGACGCGCTGGCAAAAGTTCAAATCGATCACCTTGCCGCATGTGCTGTACGCCACCGCACCGCTGTTGATTATGCAATACGCGGGGAATTTTAATAACTTTAACATCATTTACTTATTTAATGATGGCGGTCCGGCGGTGCGCGGACAAAATGCCGGCGGAACGGACATTCTCATTTCGTGGGTGTACGATTTGACGTTTACGACGAACAACTACAATATGGCAGCTGCGATCTCGCTCATCATCGGCTTGATCGTCAGCGGATTTGCTATTTACCAATTCCGGCGCACCCGTTCCTTTAAAGAGGAGGGGAACATGTAATGAACCGCAAATGGAAATCGCATATTGAAGTCACGCTCATTTACTTGTTTATTGCGTTTATGTTTGTTGTCATTGCCTATCCGCTTCTTTGGACCATCAGCATGTCGCTCAATCCGGGCACGAGCTTGTACTCGGCGTCGATCATTCCGGAAAAATGGACGCTCGAGCATTACAAGTGGCTGTTTACCAGCCCGCAAAGCGATTACTTGCTTTGGTATAAAAACAGCTTGTTTGTTGCGGCGGTGAACGCGGTGTTGTCCGTTTTCTTTACGGCGCTCATCGCTTATGCGTTTTCACGCTACAAATTCGTCGGGCGGAAAACGGGGCTGTATTTGTTTTTAGTCTTGCAAATGTTTCCCTCGCTTATGGCGATGGTGGCGCTGTATATTTTGCTGAACATGCTCCACCTGCTTGATTCGCTTTGGGGGCTCATTCTCATTTATGTCGGCGGGCAAATCCCGTTTAACGCCTGGCTTGTGAAAGGCTATTTTGACACGATCCCGCGCGAATTGGACGAGGCGGCACGCATGGACGGAGCCGGCCATTTCGGCGTCTTTTTCCGCATCATGCTGCCTCTAGCCAAGCCGATTTTGGCCGTTGTCGCCTTGTTTAATTTCATGGCGCCGTTTACGGACTTTTTGCTGCCGTCGATCGTCTTGCGCGATCCGGACAAATTTACACTGGCGGTCGGATTGTTCAATTTCATCAGCGACCGGTTTGCCAACAATTTCACCCGCTTTGCCGCCGGTTCGATTTTGATTGCCGCTCCGATTGCCATCGTCTTTTTGTTCTTGCAGCGATATTTGATTTCCGGCTTAACAGCAGGTGGCACAAAAGGGTAAGAACCGCTATCATAAATAGTGGGCTTACCCGTTTCCAAGCGGACAAACGGACAGTAAAGGAGGGAAACGGAAATGGGGAACCGTCTTGTTGTACTGTTCATCCTTCCGTTCCTTCTTTTTTATGCCATGCCGGCTACGGCGGCGGAAAAAGAAGAACGGACGTGGCAAGATGAAGCGATTTATTTCATTATGGTCGACCGTTTCAACAATATGGATCCGACGAACGACCAAGACATCAATGTCAACGACCCAAAAGGATATTTTGGCGGTGATTTAAAAGGGGTGACAGCGAAGCTCGATTATATTAAGGAAATGGGGTTTACCGCCATTTGGCTGACGCCGATTTTTGAAAACATGCCGGGCGGCTATCATGGGTATTGGATCAAAGATTTTTATCGCGTTGATCCGCATTTCGGCACGCTGGATGATTTGAAGACGCTTGTCAAAGAAGCGCACAAGCGCCATATGAAAGTCATCTTGGACTTTGTCGCCAACCATGTCGGCTACGACCATCCATGGCTTCGCGACCCGGCGAAAAAAGATTGGTTCCATCCGAAAAAAGAGATTTTCGACTGGAATGATCAAACACAACTAGAAAACGGATGGGTGTATGGGCTGCCGGATTTAGCGCAGGAAAATCCAGAAGTCAAGAAATATTTAATCGATGCGGCCAAATGGTGGATCAAAGAAACGGACATTGACGGCTATCGCCTCGATACGGTGCGCCATGTGCCAAAATCATTTTGGCAGGAGTTCGCCAAAGAAGTGAAATCGGTGAAACAAGACTTTTTCCTTCTTGGCGAAGTGTGGAGCGACGATCCGCGCTATATTGCCGAGTACGGCCAATACGGCATCGACGGTTTTGTCGATTATCCGCTGTATGGCGCGGTGAAGCAGTCGCTTGCTAGGCGCGATGCATCGCTCCGGCCGTTGTATGACGCCTGGGAATACAACAAAACGTTTTACGACCGCCCGTACTTGCTCGGGACGTTTTTGGACAATCACGATACCGTGCGGTTTACGAAACTTTCGATTGACAACCGCAACAATCCGATTTCGCGCATTAAGGTAGCGATGACGTATTTGTTCACTGCTCCGGGCATTCCGATCATGTACTACGGAACGGAAATCGCGATGAACGGTGGTCCGGACCCGGATAACCGCCGATTGATGGACTTCCGGGCTGATCCGGAAATTATCGATTATTTAAAGAAAATCGGCCCGCTCCGCCAGCAGCTGCCGTCGTTGCGGCGCGGCGATTTTACGCTCTTGTATGAGAAAGACGGCATGGCGGTGTTTCAACGCCGGTACAAAGAGGAAACGACGGTCATTGCCATTAACAACACGGGCGAAACGCAGCACGTCCATTTAACGAATGACCAGCTGCCAAAAAACAAGGAATTGCGCGGTTTTTTGCTCGATGACCTCGTCCGCGGCGATGAAGACGGCTACGATCTTGTATTGGAACGCGAAACGGCGGAAGTGTACAAGCTGCGGGAAAAAACGGGGGTGAACGTGCCGTTTATCGCCACGCTAGTCGCGGTTTACGCGCTATTCATCTTGTTTTTATACATGGTGAAAAAACGAGCCAAACGGGCAGATGAATAAGGAAAGCCGCGATGCATCAACATTTCTAGAGAGGAGGGAGTCTATGACCGTTACGATTAAAGATGTCGCCAAGCGGGCCAATGTCGCGCCGTCGACCGTATCGCGGGTGATCGCTGACAGCCCGCGCATCAGCGAGAAAACGAAGCAGCGAGTGCGCGAGGCGATGAAAGAGCTCGGCTACCATCCGAATTTTATCGCCCGCAGCCTCGCCAGCCAAGCGACGCAAGTGATCGGCATCGTCATGCCGAGCTCCGCCGACCAAGCGCTGCAAAACCCGTTTTTCCCGGAAGTCATCCGCGGCATCAGCAAAGCCGCCCATGAAAAGCGGTACGCCTTGCAAATGTCGACCGGGGAAAAAGAGAGTGACATTTACGAGCGGGTTGTCGAGATGCTGCAAGGGCGGCGCGTTGACGGCGTCATTTTGCTTTATTCAAGGCAAAACGACAAGCTGATGAAATACTTGCAAAAACATGACTTCCCATTCGTCGTCATCGGCAAGCCGCACCAAAAGGCGGACCAAGTGACCCATGTCGACAACGACAACGTGCAGGCAGGAAAAGACGCCACGACCTATTTAATCGCCCACGGCCATGAACGCATCGCCTTTGTCGGCGGCAATCCGCAATATTTGGTGACCATCGACCGCCAAACCGGCTATGAAGAGGCGCTCCGTGAAGCCGGGCTGCCGTACCGACCGGAATATGTTGTTCATGAAGAGTTTTTGCAAGAAGGCGGCCAAGAGGCGATGAAAGAGCTGCTTTCTTTGCCTGAGCCGCCGACCGGGCTGGTGGTCGCCGACGATCTCATGGCGCTCGGGATGGTCAAAACGCTCGATGAAATCGGCCTGCGCGTTCCGGAAGATGTGTCGATCGTCAGCTTTAACAACACCTTGCTCGCCGAAATGTCGCGCCCGCCGCTTACATCCGTTGACATTCACATTTTCCAGCTCGGTTATGAAGCAACAAAAAGTTTAATCGAAAAAATCGCCAACCCAAATGAACCAGTCAAGCGCATTATTATTCCGCATCGCATTGTTGAGCGTTTTTCGTGCAACGATGGCAGGAAATAAAGCTTCCCCTAGCCGCGAAAAGGCGGTTAGGGGGGATAATATGCTCAAAACGGGAGTTACCTATAAGGTAAAAATCTTGAACGGGGTTAGCGGGTGGCTGCCCTTAGCAAAAAAATCGATTTCGATACTTACTAGATAAAGTAAATTGTCGATCGTTTCTTCACTCACAAGATATAGCGATTGGACGTACTTCATCACGTGTATCTCTATAACTTAAGAAGCTTATCGCTCCCTCTTTATTGGGATACAGAAAAGATGGACCAATAAAATAGATAAGGTTTTAAGTCATTGGAGAAATTTAGTTGGTTACGTACAAAATCGAAAAATGAAAAAATCGTTTTGATTATTTTCTTATATTTTAAAGGTCAATCTGCAAAACAATCCTTTTTATTGGTAATTGGTTCCCACTATAGAGTCTGGTGCCATAAACAATGATTCGCATGCGCTCCTCATAGGTGTTGATAAGAACTCCCTTTTCCCTTGGTACATGAACACCATTTGAAATGAATCATCAACATTAGCCAGGTTGACAAAAGTCTTTGATGTGAACACGGGTTCCTTATGACGGAATCTCGTGATTGAAATCCCGCCTTCTTTGCAAGAGAGTCCAAAATGGCAACCGAAAATTTAAATGGATTTTCAGCCGTATCTGCTTGTTTGAATCTCACATTTCGCACCCTAACAAGGTCAAAACAAAGGATTTTTTATTTAGTTTTTCAGAATAACTTTTTGACCAACACGACGAGCGATGGCTATCCTTTTTTTACCATCGCTGGTCGTTCCGTATGACTTGTAGATGATGGCCTGAACGGCATCGCTGACTCGAGTCTGGCACTGTGGATCAACGGGAACGAGATGGTCAATCAATTGGGGCAGGCCCAGTTTCTTGAATAGGGCACTTATTATATTCAAATAATCATTACGATAGACCTTTTTGACTTGAACGTTCATGAGAGAAAAACTCCTTCACTTTCCTTGTGTGTCAAGGATTCATTCGACATCGGAACGAAAAAATCCTCCCGATTTTCGTTGGGAGGGTGCGAAATGTGAGTTGAATGTAGAGATCATGGGTATATCGATTATTAGTGATATCTAAGTGATTGGCTTTGATGGATTGTCATCGAGTCAATGCAGATTCCTGCCTTTATAATTTTTAGTCAGAATATTATAACAAATTAACGAGTGACGGTTAGTTTATTGACTTCTTAAATAGATCAAAATGAGATGCTCAATGAATAGGAGGTGGTGTTGCCCATAGAAATGTCATAAGAAAAAGTATATCAGTAAGAAGGTAGTTTTTTTACGTCATATTATTTTAAAAGAAAGGAAGAAATGGCATGTGGAAGGTTCCAAAATTCATTAAACAATCATATCTCGTTTTTCTTCTTGCTCTATTGCTCTATTCTTCATTTGGTTTTTCGTTTTCCAGGACTGAGGCGACTACATCTACAGGAGCTTTAGGACCAGTTACCCCGAAAGACACAATATATCAGATCGTGACGGACCGTTTTTTTGATGGCGACCCATCAAATAACAAGCCTCCTGGTTTTGATCCTACCCTGTTTGATGATCCGGACGGCAATAACCAGGGGAACGGAAAAGATTTAAAGTTGTATCAAGGCGGTGATTTCCAAGGAATCATAGATAAAATTCCTTATTTAAAAAATATGGGGATAACTGCCGTTTGGATTTCCGCTCCTTATGAAAATAGGGACACTGTGATAGAAGATTATCAATCAGATGGAAGTATTAATCGTTGGACCAGTTTCCACGGTTACCATGCAAGAAATTATTTTGCAACTAACAAACATTTTGGTACTATGAAAGATTTTATTAGACTACGCGATGCTTTGCATCAAAATGGAATTAAACTAGTGATAGATTTTGTATCCAATCATTCGAGTCGTTGGCAAAACCCGACATTGAATTTTGCGCCTGAAGATGGTAAATTATATGAACCTGACAAGGATGCGAATGGCAATTACGTATTTGATGCTAATGGAGAGCCTGCGGATTACAACGGTGATGGAAAAGTTGAGAATCTCCTGGCGGATCCACATAACGACGTGAATGGTTTTTTCCATGGTCTGGGTGACCGGGGCAACGATACTTCTCGTTTTGGCTACCGTTACAAAGATCTAGGTTCTTTGGCTGATTATTCTCAGGAAAATGCACTAGTGGTTGAACATTTGGAGAAAGCAGCTAAATTTTGGAAATCAAAAGGGATCGATGGTTTTCGACATGATGCCACTTTGCATATGAATCCTGCATTTGTGAAGGGATTTAAAGATGCAATTGATTCAGATGCAGGTGGCCCGGTTACCCATTTTGGTGAATTTTTCATTGGAAGACCGGATCCCAAGTATGATGAGTACCGGACATTTCCTGAACGAACAGGAGTCAACAACTTGGATTTTGAATATTTCCGTGCGGCCACAAACGCATTTGGGAACTTTTCTGAAACGATGAGTTCCTTTGGTGATATGATGATCAAGACAAGTAATGATTACATTTATGAAAATCAAACAGTTACTTTCTTGGATAATCATGATGTAACAAGATTTCGCTATATTCAACCAAACGATAAACCTTATCATGCAGCTCTCGCTGTCTTGATGACATCACGTGGGATTCCTAACATTTATTACGGAACAGAGCAATATCTGATGCCGTCAGACTCAAGTGACATTGCGGGTCGGATGTTTATGCAGACTTCTACTAACTTCGATGAAAATACCACTGCATATAAAGTCATTCAAAAGCTTTCAAACTTAAGAAAAAATAATGAAGCTATTGCCTATGGAACCACAGAAATTTTATACAGCACAAATGATGTACTGGTCTTTAAAAGACAGTTCTATGATAAACAAGTAATTGTAGCGGTAAACCGACAACCGGATCAAACGTTTACCATTCCGGAGTTAGATACGACTCTTCCAGTAGGAACCTATAGTGATGTACTGGGTGGACTGTTATATGGGAGTTCAATGAGCGTAAATAATGTCAACGGTCAAAACAAAATTTCTAGCTTTACCTTGTCTGGAGGAGAGGTCAATGTCTGGTCGTATAACCCATCATTGGGGACTTTAACTCCAAGGATTGGCGACGTTATTTCCACCATGGGACGTCCCGGTAATACCGTTTACATTTACGGTACTGGATTAGGAGGAAGCGTAACAGTCAAATTCGGTTCTACTGTTGCTACTGTGGTGTCAAACAGCGATCAAATGATTGAGGCTATAGTTCCAAACACTAATCCTGGAATTCAAAATATTACAGTTACAAAAGGATCTGTAACCAGTAATCCTTTCCGATATGAGGTCCTATCCGGCGATCAGGTGCAAGTAATTTTTCATGTGAATGCCACAACGAATTGGGGGGAAAACATTTATGTTGTCGGAAACATTCCAGAGTTGGGAAACTGGGATCCGAACCAATCGTCTGAGGCGATGTTAAATCCGAACTATCCAGAATGGTTCTTGCCAGTGAGTGTGCCCAAGGGAGCTACTTTTGAATTCAAGTTTATCAAAAAAGATAACAATGGAAATGTCATTTGGGAAAGCAGGAGCAACAGAGTATTTACCGCACCGAACAGTTCGACCGGTACTATTGACACCCCTTTATATTTTTGGGATAACTAAAAGCTGAATTAAGGTAATATATTGGATCCGGCATAGTTGTCGGCTCCTTTTTTTGTGACATAAAATTTAATTAGCAATCAGCATAGTTACAAAAACTGTTATGTAATATTGATTTGTAGGATGATGTATAAAATTTTGTGTAAAGCATTTTGCTAGAACAAAAGAAAAAAGGTAGGGTATTCTCTGATTTGGCCATAACACATTCCAGAGAAAGGAGAACCCTACCTATGTCTAAAAGTATACCGAATGTAGACTGGGCTCATCAACTGGAAAGTGCGATTCGCCAGTTTATAAAGGAAAAATTAGAGCTGATTATGCGTGAAGAAATAAAAAATTTCCTCGAAATAGAACAGGCTGGAACGTCGAATACGAGAAACGGCTACTATCAGCGAAATCTAGATACGCAATACGGTCGGATTGAAGGTCTTTTGGTCCCTAGAGACCGAAACGGAGAATTTCAAACCCAATTGTTCGCTCCCTACCAACGCCACACCGGCTGGCTCGAGGAAGCGATCATTAAGATGTATCAAAGTGGCATGAGTACGCGTGAAATTGGCAAGTTTATTGAACGAATTCTAGGAAATGCCTACTCCCCAACAACGATTAGTCATATCACGGATGTGGTAAAGGAAGACATTGTGAAATGGCATACACGTCCCCTACCCAAGCGATATTCGGTCTTATATTTGGATGGCTTGTACGTGAAACTTCGTCGCGATACCGTGGAGAAAGAGGTTATTTATGTGGTGTTAGGTGTAAACGAAGAAGGGTATCGTGAAATTCTCGATTTCTTCGTAGGTGGACAAGAAAGTGCCTACGGATGGCAAGAGATTCTTCAACAGCTCTACAAAAGAGGGGTACAAGAAGTGCTTCTGGGCGTATTCGATGGCCTTCCGGGCCTGGAGGAGGCCTTTAAAGCCGTTTATCCGAAAGCCGATGTACAGCGCTGTGTCGTTCACAAAGTCCGTAATACCTTAAATCGTGTTCGGAAAAAAGATCAATTTGAAGTGGCAGAGGATCTCAAACTGATTTATCGCGCACCGAATAAGGAAATTGCGTTACAGATGTTTCAACAGTTTGAGTCGAAATGGTCCAGCAAGTATCCGAGAGAAGCTCAATCTTGGGCCAATGAGTTGGATGTCCTCCTTACATTTATGGATTATCCAAGCAGTATTCGAAGTGTGATTTATACGACGAATGCCATCGAACGAACAATCAAGGAGATTCGGAAACGTCTAAAGCCGATGAACAGCCTGAGTAGTTTAGAAGCCGCTGAAAAAGTCGTGTATTTGACCATCCAAGACTTTAATGAGAAATGGGCAGGACGAAAGTTAAGAGGATTTGCCGAAGCACAGGAAGCCCTCCAGCGAATGTTTGAAGAACGTTACAATTAACCATATATTGTAAATAAGGGGATTCACCCTTTCCACACAGGAGACTGAATATTCAGTCTCCTGTGTGGAGGAAACAGCCCCACTCTATTCTAAATCCATTTCAGAGATACCCTATCTATCTTACATTACACAAAATTCTTGACGGTACCATTTGTAGACTAGAATTTAATTTTTTTAATTTAATTTTTTGTAAATTTATCAAACGTTTGCACTTCATTGACTATATAAAAAATTATTGCTTTTTTGTTTCTAGGCTTTTATAATTAAGGTAAAATACCATTGAAACCCCTTACATATACGTATTATTTTTTTAAATATATATGCAAACGATTGCTCAAAAGTATTTGTTTATGGGTTTTATTATGGGTTTTAATGGTATGAATGATTTAGCCATATGGAAGGAGAGGGAAAATGAAGAAAAAGAGAAGGGGTATCTCAATTTTGGCAGTGATGGTGCTGGTATTCAGTTTGCTGGCGGCTTGCGGACCAACATCATCCCACAAAAGTGTCGGGAAGAATGAACCGGCAAGTACAAATGAAGGAGATAGTAAAGAAATTAAACCAGAAAAAGGTGCTAAACTGAAAGTCTGGGAATCTGGCGGAGCAATTGGTGAATGGACCAAATATGTGGCTGAAGAATTTACCAAAAAGTATGGGGTGCCGGTAACTTTTGAAGAAGTAGGACATACTGATGCGCCTGAAAAGCTCAAAACGGATGGTCCGGCTGGACTTGCGGCAGATGTGTTTGCTGCTCCACACGATCATCTAGGATCTATGGTATCAGCAGGATTGGTTTTAGAAAACTTTTTCCCAGAAGAGTATCAAGATAAGTTTATGAAATCTGCTATTGAGGGGACGACAGTTGATGGAACTCTTTACGGCTATCCTACGTCTATTGAAACATATGCTTTATTCTACAACAAAGATCTGGTAAAGAAATTACCTAAAACCATGGATGAACTGATTACACAAGCTAAAGAATTGACTGATATTAGAAACAATAAATATGGATTCATGATGGAAGTAGCGAACTTGTATTTTGTATACTCATTTATCGGCGGATACGGTGGTTATGTATTCGGTGATAACAATACCAATCCGAAAGACATTGGTTTGAATAATGAAGGAGCTGTAAAAGCAGGAAAGTTAATGCAACGTATTCATAAAGAAATCTTGCCTTTGAAGGTGGAAGATATTACTTATGATGTGAAACAATCTTTATTTAACGAAGGAAAACTAGCTTTCAATATTGATGGACCTTGGGCTGTAGCGGGCCATCGCGATGCTGGCGTGAACTTCGGTGTCATACCGTTGCCTAAATTGGAGAACGGTCAAACACCTACAAGTTTTTCTGGTATTCGCACATTTTATGTAAATGCTTATACAAAGTATCCGAACGCAGCCTCCTTATTCGCCAAATTTGCAACGAGTGAAGAAATGCTACTAAAACGTTTTGAAATGACTGGGCAATTGCCACCGGTTCAATCTCTTCTAGACAATGAAACTATAAAAAATGATGAAATTGCATCGGCATTCTTGGAGCAAGCAAAATATGCAGTGCCAATGCCAAACATTCCACAAATGCCAATGGTCTGGGAACCTATGGCATCTGCTCTCACTACGATTTGGAATGATGGAAAAGATCCAAAAGAAGCTCTGGATGCGGCGGTTGACCAGATTAAAGCGGGAATTGCCACTCAGGGTCAGTAGCAACGAGATAGAAAATTGAATCAATGCTCTCTGTTTCGGAGGGCATTGATTCTTAATGTGAAAAAAAACGGAAAGGGGATCTTTGCATGTCTCCAACACCCAATTTAGTTGCAGAACCAGAACGCCGCCAAACCAAGAAAGCAAGTACAGCTGCGGTATTATCCTTCCTTTTTATGGGTCTGGGACAAATTTATAATCGGCAGTACATCAAAGGAATTTTATATGCTCTGGTAGAAATATATGTAATTGTTTTTTTGACAAACCCGATTGTGAACGGTTTATGGGGCTTGATCACCTTAGGTGAGCAAGCTCAGGTTCGAAGAAGGGGAAGGGTAGTCATAGAAGGAGATCATTCCATCTTCTTGATGATAGAGGGATTGATAATTGTTATAGTCCTTGTTATTTTCCTGTTATTTTATATCTATAATATTCGTGATGCCTATAAAACAGGCAAACTTCACGAGACCGGAGAAAAAGTAAACAGTTTTATAGAATCATTGAAAAAATCATGGGAGTATGGATATGCTTACATTCTTTTGACTCCTGCTGCAATCTTTACTCTCTTTCTTTCCGTTCTTCCATTGACTTTTGGTATTCTGATTGCATTTACTAACTTTTCTTCCCCCAATCATTTGCCTCCAAAAAACCTAGTGGATTGGGTGGGGTTCCAGAATTTTATTGATTTATTTAGATTACAAGCATGGAGCAAGACATTTTATGGGATAGCGACTTGGAACATCATATGGGCTATTCTAGCTACTTTCACCACGTTTTTTGTGGGGATGTTCTTTGCTTTAATTATTAATCATAATAAAGTTCGCCTGAAACGAATGTGGAGAACAATATTCATATTGCCCTGGGCTGTTCCCCAATTTATTTCTATCCTTGTTTTTCGAAATATTTTCAACGGTCAATTCGGTCCTTTGAACCAGTATTTATCCACTTTAGGAATTGATCCTATTCCTTGGCTGTCCGATCCATTTTGGGCAAAAGTAGCTCTAGTGACCATAAATATTTGGTTGGGATTCCCGTTCTGGATGGCATTAATTGCAGGTGTGTTGACGAATATTGACAAGGAATTATACGAAGCGGCAGAAGTAGACGGAGCAAGCACATTTCAAAAATTTCGCTCAATTACTTTTCCTTTATTAATGTACTATACTTCTCCACTTTTAATCATGAGCTTTGCTGGAAACATCAATAACTTTAACGTCATCTACCTCTTTACCCAAGGGGGACCTGCCGATGGCAAATATACTTATGCAGGTTCAACTGATTTGTTAATATCTTGGATCTATAAGCTGACTTTGAACCATAGCCAATTTTATATGGCTTCCGTACTTTCCATTCTGATTTTTATTGTAGTAGCAGTATTTTCAATTTGGAACTTCCGACAAACAAAAGCATTTAAAGAAGAGGAAATGATGTAAAGATGAGTGCAAAACCATTACGTACAAAAAAATTGTCCGGTGCAAAGTTCAAGGAAGCTGTGGTTACCGTTCTAATCTATGCTTTTCTGATCATTTCAGCTATTTTGGTTTTGTATCCAATCGTCTGGATTTTCATTGGGGCGTTAAATCCAGGAGACACATTGTATAGTTCAACTCTTATGCCTGAGAAAATTACAATGAAGCATTACACACATCTATGGTATGAAACTGATTATGTCAAATGGTTTAAAAATACTTTATTCGTTGCAACGATGAATATGATCTTGTCCACGTTTTTAATCGTGTCATCGGCTTATGCTTTCTCACGTTTTCGATTTCCTGGCCGCCGCCAAGGTTTGATGGCGATGCTGATTCTGCAGATGTTTCCTAGCTTTATGGGAATGATTGCTATATATATTCTTCTTCTCCAGATTGGCCTATTGGACAATTTGTGGGGATTGATTCTTGTATATGCAGGCGGTTCTATACCATTTGGAGCATGGCTGGTCAAAGGATATTTTGATGGATTGCCAAGAAGCTTGGAGGAAGCAGCTAAAATCGACGGTGCATCCCACACCACCATCTTTTTCAAAGTGATGATGCCTCTGTCAGTGCCTATTTTAACCTTTATTGCGATTAACAATTTTATCGGGCCATGGATGGATTTTATTTTCGCCCGATTGGTTCTACGCTCCAACGAAAATAAAACTCTAGCAATTGGGTTGTTTGAGATGGTTACCGGTCGCGGAAATACTGAATTTACAACTTTTGCGGCAGGAGCCATTATTGTAGCGATCCCGATCACTATTCTGTTCTTGTTACTGCAAAAATACATTATTGCAGGCTTAAGCGCAGGTGCAAACAAGGGGTAATCGAAGTACGGAGATGAGGTGCAGAGCATTGAGTAAAAGAATAATATCTGATCCAGCTGGATGTTTATGAGGATGTGATTTTAGTTTAAAAAAAGGAGTCGTCATCATGCATACATTAACCGATTTAAGAGAAGTTACCATTACGGAAACAGCAGTTGAACTGTACTATGCATTTCAAGCCAAGGTTCTGATTCGCTCCCCACAGGAAGGAACCGTCCAGGTCCAGTTCCTGAAAGTGACCGATTGGAGCGAAGAGGTTCCGGAACCTTCCTATTCGGTTCTGCTAAAAGAGTTTCTTCCGCTTCAGGCGGAAGAGAGAGAAAATGAGATTACTGTTTCCATCCCGAAGGGGAGAGCGGTAATTTCCAAAGTGCCCTTCGGAATTCGCTTTTTTAATGAAACAGGCCGGGAGGTAACGAGAAGCGCTGATACTGCGGCGTATCAGTTTGACGGTTGGAAGAGCCGCATTTCCTTTCAATTTTCCGGTGACGAACGCATCTACGGGTTGGGGGAATCAGATCTCAATCAGGATGATGTTCGCCTCAATCACCGTGGTACAATCCGACCGATCTGGAACAAACATCTGCCTTCGCCTTCACGATTGATGATACCAGTTATCTACAGTTCAGAGGGGTACGGTCTCTTCGTTGATAATCCTTGGGTCGCCCGTTTTGATTTCGGTGTGGAGAAGGAAGATATCTGGTTCTATGAAGCCGAGGGTGGGACGATCACCTATTATCTATTCTTGGGGCAAGAGCTGAAAGATTTGGTCAGTCAGTATGTGGAATTGACGGGTCGCCCGGAGATTCCTCCACTCTGGACTTTTGGTTATTTGCAGTCCAAATTTGGATACAAGAGTCGTCAGGAAGTGGAGGAATTGGCAGAAACTTTCCGTCAAAAACGGATTCCGTGCGATTCAATCATTCTAGATCTCTACTGGTTTAAGAAGATGGGGGATATGTGCTTTGACCGTATCGCCTTCCCGCAGCCGGAAAAGATGATTGCGGGATTGCGCGGCAAAGGGTTTCATCCCATCGTAATTGAAGAGCCTTATGTGACAAAAGAAAGCCGTTTGTTCCCAGAAGGAGACAGGATTAAAGTATTTGCCAAAAAGCAAAATGGAGAAACCTATCTATTCCCATTTTGGGCAGGAGAATCGGCGTTGGTTGATTTCACAGATCCGCTTGCCAAACAGTGGTGGGCCGACCAACACAAGGAATTGATTGAGATGGGTATAGAGGGTTGGTGGACCGACTTGAACGAGCCGGAGGTTCACTTCCCGGATATGGTCCATCACGACGGCCCTGCTCAAAAGGTCCATAACATTTTTGCCTTGGAAATGCATAAATCATTGGCCTTGGCGCATGAACAAAACTGTCCAGAGCGCCGACTGTTTATCATGAGTCGCTCGGGATGGGCAGGCAGTCAGCGTTATGGCGTGGGGGTCTGGTCCGGCGATGTGGAGAGCACTTGGACCGACTTGAAGAAGCAACTGTCTGTAGCTTTAAGCATGAGCCTTGTCGGCCTCCCACTCTGGAACAGCGACATCGGTGGATTTAAAGGGAATGAACCGTCACCTGAACTCTATGTGCGCTGGATACAATTTGGAGCCTTTACCCCTATCATGCGCCCCCATGGTGCTCATCAAAATCGTGAGCCTTGGGCTTTTGGTGAAGAAACGGAAAAAATCGTAAAGAATTTCATCGAGTGGCGTTACCGCTTTCTGCCTTACATCTATTCCTGTGCATTTGAAACCTATCGCACCGGGATACCTTACATGCGTCCAATGGTTATGGAGGTGCCGGAGGATCTCAATTGTACCGAGATCTGTGATCAATTCTTCTTTGGATCCAATTTGCTGGTGGCTCCCGTTTTGGAAGAAGGAGCAACATCCCGCAAGGTTTACCTGCCAGAAGGTCTTTGGTATGATGTTTGGACGTGGCAGTCGGTTGAGGGGGGGAGAACGATCGAAGCTGATGCGCCTCTGGATCGTATTCCTATCTATGCCAAAGCGGGGTCGATCATCCCTACATTGCCTGTAATGCAACATGCAGAGGAACGATCATGGGATAAGATGACCATTATCGTCTATCCCGGTCGGAATGGTGAGTTCCTGCTATATGAAGATGATGGAAAGACAACAGCTTATAAACGGGGAGAATACCGCACTATGTTGTTCAGTCAGAAGAACTTGGACGGCAAGATAATTGTAAATATTGGAGCAGGAACTGGTTCCTATCCTGAGTCGGTTGAACAACGGACCTACCACATTCTGATACCAGGTGTCACCGCTTCCGAGGTAAGAATGAACGGGAAATCTGTACATTCTATCAAGCAAGAAGAAGGTTGTTTGGCGTTTACTTTGGAGGATCAGCCCGTAAAATGCGAGATTAATGTAGAGATAGTGATAAATAAGTAAGGAACTTTCGATAAATATGAAATTCCAAATGTCATCAATTTCTCCTGTATTGTTGACATTATGTTAAGAATTTTCCAGCTCGGCTATGAAGCGACGAAAAGTTTAATCGAAAAAATCGCCAACCCGAACGAACCGGTAAAACGAATCATTATTCCACACCGAATCGTCAAACGGTTTTCATGTGATTATTATCGGAAATAAAAAGCTGACACAAGCGGTCACCTTGCATGTGATCGTTTGGAGTCGGCTTTTTTTATGGGAAGTTCGTTTACCATGAACCGATAGTTTGGAAGTTTCTGATCGTAGCTGAAAACGGTCTGCATGCGAAAAAAGATTATCATCAAATTCAGGAAAAATGAAACTACCTGTCTCCTGTAGAGTTCAGGAAAACAGGTAGTTTGGATGTAGAGCCGCATTTTAAGATAGCTGATCGCTAACAGGCAAGAAAACGTTATTTAGATAACCGTTTCATGAGAGCTGCTTTTTCATCTTCAAACCCCGGTTTGCCAAAACGGTTTATTTCTTCTCATTTTTTTCTACAGCATGTCCGCCAAATTCGTTGCGGAGGGCGGCTACCACTTTGCCTGTAAATGTATCGTTTTCTAATGAACGATACCGCATCAATAAGGCCATGGCGATGACAGGAGTGGCAGTTTGCAGATCTAAAGCTGTTTCGACCGTCCATTTCCCTTCGCCGGAAGAATGCATAATTCCTTTGATTTCCTCTAATTTTGCATCTTTTGAAAATGCGCGTTCGGTTAATTCCATGAGCCATGAACGAATAACCGAACCATTATTCCACACTCTTGCTACTTTTTCATAGTCATAATTGAATTCGCTTTTCTCTAATATTTCGAATCCTTCGCCAATGGCAGCCATCATTCCATATTCAATCCCATTGTGGACCATTTTTAAGAAATGTCCGCTACCTGCTTTTCCTGTATATAAATACCCATTTTCTACAGCGGTATCTCGGAAAAGAGGCTCGACAATGTTCCAAGCTTCAGAATCCCCTCCAACCATGTAACACGCTCCGTTGCGAGCGCCTTCCACCCCGCCAGAGGTTCCAGCATCCATAAAGTGAATTCCCATCTCCTTTAGCTCGTTATAACGCCGAATCGATTCTTTATAGTTAGAATTGCCCCCATCAATTACAATGTCGCCTTTGCTTAAAAATGGTGTAATTTCATTAATCACCGAATCAACAACGGTGTGTGGAACCATCAGCCAAAGAATTCTAGGGGTTTCTAATGATCGAACGAGTTCCTTTAAACTGGATGCGCCTTTGGCCCCGTATTTTTTTATTTCTTCAACCGCATTTGCGTTTATATCGAATGCCACTACTTCGTGCTTATGGTCAATGAGATTTTTACCTAAGTTTAACCCCATTTTTCCTAAACCGATTAAACCGACTCTCATGCTGACTACCTCCTAAAAATATCTTGATCCAAAGAAGACTTGCTGGTAAAATAATATATTCCTATTTCATATATTGACAACTTCATCTAGAATTATGAAGTGCTTACCTATCGCCAATAAAATCCGTCTTCTTTCAATAATTGATAAGAAGCATCTGGTCCCATCGAGCCTGAACGATATGAGTGAAGAGGAAGGAGATTTTCCGCAAACGCCTCTAAAACAGGCTGCACCCATTTCCAAGATAGTTCAACTTCCTTCCAATGGGCAAAGAAAGTCGAATCGCCATGCAAAGCGTCAAAAATTAAGAGTTCATAGGCTTCGGGCGTCTCTTTCTGATTAGTCGCAAAGTGCATACGGACAGGTTCCATCTTTCCATTGAGGAATACATTTTTACTATTGAATTGCAGCGAAACGCCTTCGTTCGGATTGATTTGAATCACCAAAAGATTAGGAGCTGTTTCCTCATTTTTCGGTAAATACCATTCCTTTAGCGGATTTTTGAATTCAATCACAATGCGTGTGGACTTTTCCTTCATTCTTTTACCTGTACGGATATAGAATGGCACTCCGCTCCAATTTTCATCATCAATCCACAAACGAGCAGCAACAAATGTCTCTGTTGTTGAAGAAGCATCGATTCCAGGTTCTTCTTTATATCCAACAACTGGTTTGCCATTGATTTCTCCAGGACCGTATTGGCCGCGAACGACGTGCAAGCCTACTTCTTCTTTCTGTATTGGCCGAAGAGATTCCATGATTTTTCTTTTCTCATTACGGATGTCTTTTGCGCTAATCTGTTTTGGCAGGTGCATGGCTGTCATCATCAACAATTGCAGCATATGGTTTTGAAACATGTCGCGAATGGCTCCTGCCTGATCATAATAGCTTGCTCTTTGTTCTACTCCAACCGTCTCACTTGCCGTAATTTGCACATTGGCTATATATTGATTGTTCCATATTGCCTGAAACACAGGGTTGGCAAATTTTAAAACTTCAAGGTTTTGGACCATCGGCTTTCCAAGGTAATGATCTACCCGATAAATTTCGTCTTCTGCGAAAGCTTGGCTTAACTTTTCGTTTAAATTTTGGGCCGATTTTATATCGCGCCCAAACGGTTTTTCGATAATCAGACGTTTCCATCCCTTGGCGGATCCTAATCCACTTTCTTTGATGTTCGACGCGATCACATCAAAAAATTCCGGCGCAACCGATAAATAAAACATACGGTTTTCAGGAATATTCAATTCTTTTTCACGTTGTTGAACCATTTCAAGCAACTTTTTATACCCTTGTGCATTCGTTACATCTAAAGAGGTATAACGAAACGCACGGAGAAACTCTTTCATTTTGGAACGGTCATTTGTCAAACGTCTGGAAAAGGTTTTGATCGAATTTTCCACATATATTTGAAATTCATCATCGGATAATTCTCTTTTGCTTACGTGTTTTCTGCAAAGAAAAAATACAGAGTTTCGCAACGAAAAGTGCAGAGAATTACAACTTGACATGGAGCCTCTGGGGGCGTGATGAAAAAGCCAGGAAGCCAGCAATATCAAGGGCTGGCTATGCCTAAAAAGGCTATCACGCCCCCCTCTCCATGTAAAGTTGGCCTAAGCCAAATTCTCTGCAGATCTCTGCATTTTTATTTTGCAATAAACACTTACGCCAATAATGGAAAATGGCTGAGGCATTTTTTGATCGAGAAATAAATTATATAATGCAGGGAAAATTTTTCGTTTCGCTAAATCACCTGTAGCCCCAAACAAGACAAAGGTCATCGAATCCAATGTGATTCCCCCCTGTCTTTTCGAATCATTTTTCAAAAGCAGATACGTTTACTACATTGCGCGAATTGGTATTTTTATGAATAATGCACATTTCAGGGAGAAAGTCTTGTTCTTGTATTTTTTCGTTCATGAAAGCTCAACCAAATCGTCCACTAAAAACTGTTTTTCTTGACGGCGCCGCCAATGATGAGGGCAGCTTTTGTTCCTTCCAGCGTTTTTAAAGCAGCGAGAGCATTCTCTCCGAGATAAATATCGCGTGGAATAGCAAAACGATTCATGCCGCTCAGTGCTCATGATTTGGTTCACAGATGCTAGTATAATGCGTATAAAATTTATTGAGAAGTACGCACTTTATTATCATGTAGTGATAAAAATATAATATAGTGCAAAAAAATATACTTAATGATATAAAAGGTATTGTAGATACAATGAACGGGATGAATCATGAAAAGGCCTTTACCATCCAGAAGGAATGAATGGGGTCTGCTATGTGTGAGAATAAATATGTATAACATTTATTTGTGGGTATGTGCTTTATTAGTGTGAGTAAAATATTTGTGGGTGACATTCCGAAATGATCCCCGACGAGGGTTGCGAACTTTTGTTCGCGACGCTCGTCGGGGCCACCAAGCGAAGCGCGGTAGAAAAAGCAAATGTCGTGAAAAAAGGACTCTCTCCCTGCTATGATGGTGATTGGCAAACCAACCGAAAACAGGAGGGAGAGAGTCCATGAAACATCTTACCACAGAATGGCTTTTATTAAAAGAGCTGGAGGAGCAATTAGTAAGAACTCTTCAAAAGGTGTTCGCTGTCTTGTTGGCGGCCCTTTTGGAGGAGATTGATCAACAACTGGCGGAAGCGCGGGACAAGCGGCGGTATCAGCTGAAAGATAAACGGCCGACCACGATCCAAACGCTGTTTGGAGAAGTGACGTTTCGACGGAACTACTACTATGATCGGCAGGCGGGGGCCTATACCTTCTTGCTGGATGCCGAACTGGGCTTTGATGGAGCGCAGTCGATCAGTCCGTGCCTCGAGGAAACGGCGGTCGAGTTGGCCGTGGAGTGCTCTTCCTACCGCAAAGCAGCTCGCACACTCGAGTCGATCGTGGGGTATGCGGTCCTCAGCCATGAGGCGATTCGCCAGTTGGTGCTCGAGGCCCCTGTCTCGCTGCATCGCCCTGTTTCTCAACGGCACGGCCGAGTGCTGTTTGTCGAGGCGGATGGACTCTGTTTCCCGCCAGGGGAAAGGGAAACGAGCGAAAGAAGAGAAAATCCTGGCGATTCACGAGGGATGGAAACGAAACGGTTCGCAGCTCGAGCTCGTGAACCGGCGCTGCTGCCTCCATGAAGGGGAGGGAGACGTGTGGGAACGGTTTGAAGAGTGGCTGATGAAGGAATATGCCTATGACCCGTGCCGGGACCTGTTGATCATCAACGGCGACGCGGCGCCATGGATCACGGCCTGCTGGGAGTATTTTGGAAAGCGAGCCTGCTTTCAGTTGGATCGATTTCATGTGGCGCGGGAGCTGCGCCAATGCCTCTCCGGCCATCCGCGTTGGCGGGAGGTGCGGAGGAAGCTGGCGAAACAAGACGAAGAAGGACTTTTGGTCGAGCTGAACAGCGCGGTCGGCACGTTGGGGGACGAAGGCAAAGAACAACAGCTGGCCGCCTTGATTCGCCGGATCGAGTCGATGCCGGGATGCATCCGGGACTACCGGGAGTGGCTGTCGGAGCAAGGGGTGGAGACGACCGGCATGCGTCCGATGGGCCACGCCGAGAGCGTGATGAGCCGGTTTGCGCATCGGGTGAAATCCCGCCGCAGCTGGAAAGACCAAGGGCTTCGGGCGTTTCTGAGGGCGATGGCGGCCCGAATCGACGGGATCGGGTGGAGAAAGGGACGGTGGGAGGAGCAAGAGCCCCAGTCGGCCGTCTCGGCCTCAACAAAGTCCAAGCGGATCGAACAGGCCAAACGGAAGGCCGGACGGTTATGGGCAGATGTGGTGCGTCAGAATCTACCGTGTCTGCAGCGGTCATCCGGGACGCCGATCCATCAAGCGTTGTCGGCGCTCCGGGATGGTGGTTGGGTGTAAAAAAATGGAATATCGTATCATCGCCTCAAGATGAGGGATGAGAGTCCGAAAGCGCTTACGATATTAATTCCTGAAAATGGTTCGCTAACTAGTGATTGACAACGCCCGTAGTGAACCGAAAAAATGTTCTCCACAAAGTCTTGACTGACTCGCTTTATTATCATAAAGTGACAGAGAGTATACTATAGGTTATAATCAGCATGGGGGGTGAAACGATGGGACACGTTTGTGGCAAGACGTATAACTGTGAAAAAGAATTAACACTCGCTGTTATTGGCGGTAAATGGAAAATGCTTATTTTATGGCATCTAGGAAAAGGGGGAAAGAAGCGGTTTAGCGAACTAAAAGCTCTCATGCCGGGGATCACCCAAAGAATGCTGGTTAACCAGTTGCGAGAGCTGGAGCAAGATCAAATTGTTCATCGCGAAGTCTATCCTGTTGTTCCGCCAAAAGTGGAATATTCACTGACCGAGCATGGAAAAAGCCTGATGCCAATTCTTGATGCCATGTATGAATGGGGCAAAAACTATATGGAGACGGTCGTAAAAGGTCAAGTAAAAATCAATGAGGCCGCCAAATAGAAAAGCTCTTCCTCCGTTAAAGCTTCGCAAACTCCCTGCTTGCCTTATTACTGGCAGGAAAAATTTTATAGAAAATATACGCTCATTAAGATGCAAGTTAAAACCAACGGACAACAATCTTTTATGAAAGATCCGCTGTCCGTTGGTTTTTCTGTATGTACGTTGATGACTGTTTGGATGTGAGACCGGTCTGACAGAAACTCTCCTGAAATTTCGTCAGTAGGGGATTCATTTACATAAGTTAAGGAGAGAAGACTCCTGCTTCTAATGTGCGGGGGATTCCCATAGAAGCGGCAGTAGGTTAAGAGTGGTTGCAGCTCACAAAACATTATCTCCATCATTAGATCCCTCATCGTTTCTGCAGACTTCTTTTTTTATTCTCCTTTTTCGTTTATCCTCTTTTAGTATACTTTTTCACACTATGTAACAAGAAAGTGTGTACTTGTTAAATTGAATGATGTGTCTAATAATATCAGTAACGCCACATGACTGAGGCGAAACGTTACTAGATGGATAACAAGAGAGGGGGATACTATGAAACTGAGGGTTTCAGCGGTTCAATATCATCTCCATACCATCCAATCGTTTGAGGAATTTGCCAAACAAGTAGAACATTATATTAAAACAGCGGAAGAGTTTGGAGCGGATTTTGTCTTGTTTCCAGA
Organism: Geobacillus uzenensis; assembly: GCF_002217665.1. Lineage (NCBI taxonomy): Bacteria > Bacillati > Bacillota > Bacilli > Caryophanales > Anoxybacillaceae > Geobacillus > Geobacillus uzenensis. Next base: position 99,751 of record NZ_NEWL01000007.1, on the reverse strand, counting down.
ATTTTTTACCACCCAGCTAATGTCTATTGGCAACCAGCAAGGGCAGCCTTTGACCATTCAAGATCTTCCTGATTTTACAGAACAATATCGGTCTTTATTTATTAATTTGGCTAAACAAACAAAGATGCATATTATTGGAGGAACCCATGTCATCCGTAAAGGCGGACGATTATACAACGTGGCTCATTTATTCTATCCAGACGGAAGAGTCGCCGAACAGCCAAAGCTTCATATCACTCCGACGGAAGTAAAAGAATGGAACATGTCTCCTGGAGAAAGCCTGCAGGTGTTCGAGACCGACAAAGGAACCATTGCGATGTTGACTTGCTATGACATCGAATTTCCAGAAATTGTTCGAATGGCAAAGGCCAAGGGTGCTGATGTCATTTTCTGTCCTTCTTGCACCGATGATCGTCACGGATTTCATCGTGTCCGTTACACCAGTCATGCGAGAGCAATCGAAAATCAAGTCTATGTCGTCACCACTGGTACGGTAGGTTCCCTTCCTACGGTTGATTTTATGCGGGCAAATTTTGGGCAAGCGGCGGTGATTACACCGAACGACATCCCGTTTCCTCCACGCGGCATCTTGGTAGAAGGGGAAATCAACCATGATATGATTGTAACCGCTGATCTCGATTTAGAGCTGTTATATCAGGTTCGCGAAAGTGGTTCCGTCACTACGTGGCGTGATCGGCGCACGGATCTTTATCCGGACTGGAAATAAGATGTGACTAGCTGCTCTATGAGGAGGGTGAAGAATGTATCGAAAGGAGTTTTACGTCTTTGACCAAGATCGTCCTGTCCCAGCGGTAATCCGAAATTATGAAGAAAAGGACTTCCCTGGCTTAATCCGCATTCAACAGGAAAGTTTTCCTCCGCCATTCCCGTCTGAATTATGGTGGAATACGGAACAGCTGAAAAATCATGTTACACTGTTTCCAGAGGGAGCCTTATGTGTTGAGGTGAATGGTGAAATTGCGGGGTCGATGACGGGACTTATTGTTGACTTTGATCCCAGCCATCCGGATCATACATGGGAAGAGATCACGGATAATGGATATATCCGTAACCATAACCCAAACGGGAATACGCTCTATGTTGTTGATATTGGCGTGCGTCCTGCCTACCGCAAATTAGGGCTGGGAAAATGGCTGATGTTATCCATGTATGAAGTGGTTGTTCATTTGGGATTAGAACGGCTGTTAGGCGGAGGGAGAATGCCTGGCTATCATAAAAAAGCTCATGAGATGACAGCGGAACAATATCTCGAAGCTGTAGTAAAAGGCGAATTGAAGGACCCTGTTATTACCTTCCTGCTCCGTTGCGGCCGTACACCTGTTAAAGTGGTGGCGAACTATTTAGAGGATGAAGAATCGTGCAATTATGCAGCACTGATGGAATGGAAAAATCCTTTTTATAGACCAAAATCTTAACAAGGAGAATGATGAAGATGGAATATCGCAGAATTACGAGTATTGAAGACCCTTTGTTTAAAAAAATGCACCAATTGATGCAAAATGTATTTCCTCCTGAAGAAGTATTAGCATTCGATTTATGGAAAGAGCCTCTGGAAGATCCGGGAATTCGTGTTTGTGTTGCCGTTCACGAAGGAGAGGTAGTAGGCGCGACTGAGTACCGCTATTATGAAGATTTAAATGTCGCGATGACAGATTTCACCATTATCGGCCAAGCAGGACTAGGGATCGGCCGGTTTTTAGCCAAAAAGCGGTTAGAGGATTTGAACAACTGGGCTGGAGCAAATGGAAAGCAGTTATATGGCATGTTCGCCGAGATTTATGATCCTTACCGGGTAGAGCATTATGAATTTGGCGGGATTAAGCCGATGGATCCATATGTTCGTCGTGAGGTATTATCTCATTTGGGATATAAGCGGCTTGACTTCCCTTATGTCCATCCATCTTGGAACAATGATGGAGAAGCCGTAACTGGTCTTGATCTTTGTTTTCTTCCGATGGACGATAGCGTGAATGAACTTCCAGCAGATCTTGTTGTGAAGTTTTTGAAACGTTATTATTCTGTCTTATCGAATAAACCGAATTCTTGGTATGAAATGATTGAAAATCTGGAAGCGAAAGATACCGTCACACTATTACCGATTTAAACCCTATAGAAACGCAATGCTCATGAAACCTTAAAAAATTTTTCCGGATTTAGCGGCATCCTTTATTGTTTCTCTATCGAAAGCAGCAAGAATGCTATTCGATATCTGAAAGATGAAGGATGCTTTATCTTAATAGCACATTACAACTAGAACTTATTTCAAAATTCGAATAAAGGAGAGAGGACTTTTACAGGATGGAGATGGAACTGTGGTATACAGAAAAACAAACTCTCGATCATGGAATCACAACCAAGATTCGTCGTACTTTACACCATGAAAAAACGGAATTTCAAACCCTTGATGTAATTGAAACAGTCCAATTTGGCAACATGCTTGTTTTAGATGGCATGGTAATGACTACCGATGTTGATGAGTTTGTATACCATGAAATGATTACCCATGTGGCGATGAATACCCATCCTAATCCGGAACATGTGCTTGTTGTTGGCGGTGGAGATGGGGGAGCCATTCGTGAGATTTTAAAATATCCTTCGGTAAAAACAGCTACTTTGGCAGAGATTGATGGCAAAGTGATCGAAGCTTCCAAAACTTATTTCCCCAAAATCGCGGGTGCTTTAGATGATCCACGCGTCAAAATTGAAGTAGTTGACGGAATTAAACATGTTGAAGAAAACAAAGGAAAATATGATGTGATTTTGGTGGATTCCACCGAGCCTGTGGGACTAGCTGTTGGCTTGTTCCAAAAGCCGTTTTATCAATCGATTTTTGAAGCACTAAAAGAAGACGGAATCATGGTTGCACAAACGGAATCTCCTTGGTTTAACCGTGATCTGATTCGTCGAGTATTTAAGGATATCTCTTCGCTCTTCCCAATTACGCGCCTTTATACTGCGAGCATTCCTACCTATCCAAGCGGGTTGTGGAGCTTTACGATTGGTTCTAAAAAGTATGATCCTATGGAAGTGGATGAGACGAGGTTCCATCAAGTTGATACCCGCTATTATCATCCGAGAATGCACAAAGCCCTTTTCCAGTTGCCTGTGTTCGTGCAAGAGTTGATCACTGTGGAGAGAAAATAAGTGCGCTTTGATGAGACATGCTCGGGAAACGTATATATTGATGCTAGCAGCGACTTAGAGCGGTCGCAAGCAGTTTTATGGAAAAATGATCTGAATGGGAATCGTGATGGTCACGAAGAAAAAACCATTGAAGACATGTAGCCGGATGCTTGTTAGACCCACACTAAGAAGACAACAGACAAACATTCCAAAAACGTTTGAACCACCACGTATGTTTTCTCGGCGATCGCTGAAAACTAAGGAAGTCGTGGCGAAATGCGTCTCTACTCTTTTACTCTTTTAGAGCGAAAGGAGTGGTACCTATGTCGACAATAGGTATTGCTGCGGAAAACCGTCGGATCGACGCGCTTCTGCTTCGTGCACTCTACTTCGGTCCCAAATCTTACTGGGAGCTGATGCGGGCAGCGCAAGCCCAGACCCACCAGGTGCTGAAGGCCCTGCAGTCGCTCCTGGAGGGCGAACTGGTGGTCTACGACGGCGATCGCTTCGTGATCACCGAGGCGGGGCGTCAGCAGGCGGAAACTCTGAGTCTGGAACGGGTGGCCGAACAGCGTTGTGAGGCTTGCGCGGGGCGCGGCATTGTTCTGAGGCCGCCTTTTGACAGCGTCCTTGCTGCTTTCCAAGATATCGCAGCCATGCGGCCCAAGGCGACGCCCGACTTTGATCAAGGGTACGTGACGCCCGAGACAACCGTGCGACGGCTGGCCCTGATGGCCCAACAGGGAGATCTGATGGGACGAGACATTCTGCTACTGGGCGATGATGACCTTACAAGCATTGCGGCCGCGCTCTCGGGGCTGCCGCGGCGCATCTGCGTCCTGGATGTGGACGAGCGCATCATCACCTTCATTCGCGACGTGGCTCGGGACCGTGGTTGGGACCACGTCCACGCTGAGGTCTACGACGTGCGGGATGAATTGCCGTCCCATCTCCGCGGCCAGTTTGATGTGTTCTTCACGGACCCGGTCGACACCGTCAAGGGCCTCCTGCTTTTTTTAAGCCGCTGCACAGAGGGGCTGCGTGGGCCCGGTGCCGCGGGCTACTTTGGCCTCTCTTACCTGGAGGCCTCTTGGCGGAAATGGCGGCAGATCCAGCAGGGCATTCTCGACATGGGCTATGCCATCACTGACATGCTGGGCGCCTTCCAGGACTACCTGTTGGAGGACATTGTGGCCCTAGACTGGGCACGCATGGCACCGGTGCCGGTCAAGGAGCCCGATATCCCCTTCTACGTCAGCACCGTCTACCGCCTGGAGCTGGTCGAGGAGCCTCAGCCCCTCTTTTTCGGCCGAGTGGAGCTTGGGCAGGACCTCTACTACGACGAAGAGTTCTGCGTTCCCCTGCAAGAATAGCCTCCAAAGGCTGCGCGCCCCCGGTAGCGGGTGTTCCCGCCGCCGGGGGCGCTTGCGTTCGGGCGCCGTTTTCCGACACCCACAACAAGGAGCTGCGTTCTTCAAGGTTAATGAATGAACCTTATCACAGGCTTTTACTGATGTATTATGGCAGGCAACAGACTTTTTAAAGTACTTGGATGAAAGGTTAATCTCCGCTGACTAATTGGGAGAGAGATCCTAAAAGTTATTCCCGGGATGAGCTCCTTCTTTTTACAGGTGAGTTCGTACTTGCTGTTGTACAATGTCCCTTAGTTTCTGCGTATACGTTGTAGGTTAGTGTTAACAACATAATATGTTTTACTATCCCATTTCCAAAAGTATGACTTCAAAGATAAGATGTTTATGGATACAACTTCACACATGAAGATATGATCATCTCCATTCTAAACCTCTCTCGTTGTGTAATTCCATAGTTACTTAAGGGAGTGATCATCGATTTTGAAAGAGTTCTGACAAAAGATCGTTCCAACTGTAACCGATTTTATTTGCATCCTTTAAGAATGCAGGTGATGATGGAGGTACCGCTGATCGAGGGAGAGCGATCTTATGTATACGCAGAGAATGATGATGATCAAACTGTTGGAAATGGTTGATACTATATGATCACACATGGTTGGCATTGGCATGAATCCAATCTCCCGCTCAAAAATCAGTTCATAAAAAGACCGCAAAGCGTTTTTTAAGGAAAGCTCTGCGGTCTTTTCCCCTTTCCCCCGTGGTTTTTAAGTTGAAAATTCAGTTTGAATAGTTTAAAATTTTAAATGGTTTAAGATTGTCTGCGCAAGAGTCCTTATACTCTATTCCAGATTGGCATGTCTTTTAAACATGGTATTGGAGTCCAATCCTTTTTTCTCCATACATCTTAATATGATAGCATCATAGAATAGTAAGAGGGTTTGCTCAAATAGTGATCCCATCGGCTGTATGGTTTTGTATCCATTGTCTGATTGGTCTTTAGGTGAGCCAGGTAATTTGACCGTGATATCAGCTAATTGTCCAATGGTCGATTCAGGGGAAATGGTCACTAACGCTATTGTTGCACCTAATCTTTTGGCTTTTTCGGCCATGGAAACTAAACTTCTCGTTTCCCCTGAACCCGATCCGATGATCAAAATGTCATCTTGTTCTAGGTTAGGGGTTATGGTTTCGCCTACTACATAAGCGTCTAACCCCATGTGCATCATTCGCATCGCAAAAGATTTGGACATAAATCCAGATCTACCTGCGCCGGCTACAAAAATTTTCTTTGATTCGAGAATCGCATTTACCAATTTTTCAGCTTCTTCATCAGCGATGAAATCGACTGTCCGATTTAACTCTTTTATGATTTCACCTAAATATTGCGTAGTCTGCATAATTTCATTCACCTTGTTGGATCATTTTTTTCATTTCAGCAGCTACAGCTCGTTTATCTTCTTGACCAGTAATACCGCCACCTACAATGATAAGATCAGGTTTTGCTTTAATGACTTCAGGCAATGTGTTTAATTTAATGCCGCCTGCGATCGCAGTTTTTGCGTTTTTCACGACACGTTTGATTGTTGCAAGGTCTTCAAGAGAGTTTTTTCCGACTGCTTGAAGATCATAACCTGTGTGTACACAAATATAGTCGACTCCAAACTCATCTACTTCTTTCGCTCGTTCTTCTAAATTCTTCACCCCGATCATGTCCACCAAGATTTTTTTGCCTTGTTTTTTAGCTTCTTCCACGGCGCCTTTGATGGACAAATCTTCAGCAACTCCAAGTATAGTGATAATGTCAGCACCAGCTTCGGATGCTTTCATGACTTCATATGCGGCTGCATCCATGATTTTTAAGTCTGCCAATACTTTTAAGTGAGGGAATTCTTGTTTGATTTCCTTTACGGCTCTAAGACCTTCATTAATAATAACTGGAGTGCCGATTTCTACAATATCAACATACTCCTCGACCTCTTTTACCAGCTCTTTCGCTTCTGGAATGTTTACAAGATCCAATGCTAATTGTAATTCCATGAATTCTTCACCCCTCAAAAAATTTATTGTTGGTTGTATAAGTAGTAGTATTTTTTGTGTTTTTATCTCTTACACACTGATGAGTATACTATGTATGATTTATCTTTAGAAGTACGCACTTTATTTTTACATAGTGTCAAAAAATATACTATTGGTTATGATTTATACTCTTTTACTTTTTCATGTAACTTGGAAGAGAGTCTCCCGTTTCTAACCAAAACGAAAGCGAGAGAAGAATGCCGATGAGGCGGGATTTTACTTGAGTTGATGTAACCTTATTTGAAATGGCCAAAAATACATAAAAAAAGTAAGGGGATGGGGGAAGAGGATTGGACATGTTATCAATTGCGGTTGTATCTAACAAAAGAACAAGAACAGTTCATTATATAAAAAAGAGCTATCTCATCTTTAAGAGACAGCCCCAGAACGCCGAATGTAAAATTATATTAATTGTTGAAAAAAAGAGTTTTATTATTTTATTGATCTTCTAACGTTAAAACAACCCGTCCGTTAATTTCACCTTTTAGCATTCTGTCAAATACTTCATTAATTTTTTCAAGAGGTTGCATTTCAATAATGGTTTTTACTTTACCTTCCGCAGCGAATTGGAGAGCTTCTTGCAAGTCCTTCCGTGTACCGACAATAGAGCCAATAATTTTAATTCCGTTTAGTACGGTATCAAAAATTGGAATAGGCATTTCTTCCGGCGGCAATCCGACAAGAACGCACGTACCGCCTCTGCGAATAGAATTGTACGCAGATTTAAAGGCTGGTTTAGATACAGCTGTTACAACTGCCGCGTGAACTCCGCCAACTTTCTCTTTCATAAATTGCGTCGCATCTTCTTTCATAGGGTTTACAACAAGATCAGCGCCAAGCTCTTTTGCAAGTTTAAGTTTTTCATCGCCGATATCCACTGCAACGACATTAAGTCCCATCGCTTTAGCGTATTGAACGGCAACGTGCCCAAGGCCGCCGATACCGTAGATCGCTACCCATTCTCCAGGTTTTGTACCTGTTACTTTTAACGCTTTATAGGTAGTAACTCCGGCACAGAAAATTGGAGCAGCTTCTTCAAACGATAAGTTGTCAGGAATTTTGACCACATAGTCTGCCGCAGCTCTACAATATTCTGCATACCCCCCATCGACTGAGTAGCCAGCGTTTTCTTGGTGCTCGCATAATGTTTCTTGTCCGCTTAAACAATATTCACAATGTCCGCAAGCAGAATATAACCAAGGAATTCCAACGCGATCCCCCACTTTTAAATGGGTTACGCCCGGACCTACTTCTTCGATAATCCCAACTCCTTCATGTCCGGGGATTAAAGGGAGTTTTGGTTTTACTGGCCAATCACCGTGAGCGGCATGCAAGTCCGTATGGCATACACCGCATGCTTTAATGCGGACTAATACTTCTCCATATGAAATGGTTGGTTTTTTCACCTCTTTTATTTTTAATGGTTCCTTAAATTGTTCCACTACAGCAGCTTTCATAACTATTCCCCTCCCATGTGCTTTCCAACAGGAAATCCTTCGTAAATTATCATAAGAGATTTGGCTTTTTGCATAAAGCTACAGTACGACAAGTTCAAAAAGCTTTCGAAAATGTTTGTCTAAAATATTAATATTTAAATAAAGTATCAACAATAATGAAATAATATGTTATCTTCAATCGTTTAAAGTGTGTTTTAATAAACAGTATTTCATTAATGAGATTAAGAAGAAAAAAGGATGAAATTTATGAAGGAGACATCGACATGTTTCAAGGCTGCCGCCATCGGAATCATCGCCATACACAAAAAAACTTGCAACAAATTGTTGCAAGTCAAGGAAAGAGAGGGCACCTTTCGCATATGTGCAAAAGGTTGAGGAACTTGGATCAGAAGCAGCATGTATTTTTATCATAGCGGTTATATACCGGCAGCTCAACAAACATGTTAGAAAATATTACATAAAATTTACATGGTGCTGAAGAACGCTCCATTTTCCGCTGCTTTCTATCCATTGACAATCTTCCCGCCATTCACATGAATCATTTGCCCCGTAATATAGGATGCCTCCTCGCTGGCTAAAAAGACATAGCTTGGAGCGACTTCGCACGGTTGGCCGGGACGTTTCATCGGCGTGTTGGCGCCGAATGTGGCGACTTGCTCGCTTTTGAACGTCGACGGGATGAGCGGCGTCCAAATCGGGCCTGGGGCGACGCCGTTGACGCGAATGCCTTGGCCGACGAGCGCTTTGGCGAGCGACCGGGTGAAGGCGACGATCGCGCCTTTTGTCGCCGAGTAGTCGATGAGCTGCTCATTTCCTTCGTAGGCGGTGATCGAAGCGGTGTTAATAATCGCGCTTCCGCTTTTTAAGTGTGGGAGCGCCGCTTTCGTTAGGAAAAAGCAGCCGAATACGTTCGTGCGAAACGTTTTTTCCAGCTGCGCGGCAGTGATGTTGAGAAAATTCGGCTGCGGGTGCTGCTCGGCGGCGTTGTTGACGACGATGTCAAGCTTGCCGAACGCTTCGATCGTCTGTTTCACCGCCTCTTTGCAAAACGCTTCATCGCCAATGTCTCCCGCAATGGCCAGACACCGTCTTCCTTCCTGCTCGACGAGCCGTTTCGTTTCGTCGGCATCTTCATGTTCGTTGAGATAGAGAATCGCCACATCGGCCCCTTCTTTGGCGAAATGAACCGCGACCGCGCGGCCGATGCCGCTGTCGCCGCCGCTGATGATGGCGGTTTTGTTTTTGAGCTTGCCGCTTCCTTTATAACTATCTTTGATCGTGACCGGCTGCGGGTTCATCTCCGTTTGCAGGCCGGGCTGGCGCGTCTGGTGCTGCGGGGGCAGCGTTGTTTGTTGCTTTGTGACCATCGTGGTCCCTCCTTGACGGATATTGTCACCGTTAGTATGGGACGGAGGAGGAGAATTATGTGTGAAGAGGGAGGGATCATGAACAATGAAGAAGCCGTTGGTCATCGTTTTTCCGCCCACGTTTCCATCCGCATCGCGATTTTCCCAGAGCGCCAATCCCCCGTCTTTTTTTGCTGCAAAACGGGAAACGTTCCAATGGAGCGGCCGAGGGTTGGTGCGTAAAAAAGCAAACGAGCTGGTTCACATAGCCCAGCTCGTTTCTCATTTCGCTTATAACACATTGAAATACCGTGCCTCTGGATGGGCGAAGACGATCGCCGAAACTGATGCTTCGGGCTCCATCATGTAGCCGTCGGTGAGGCGGATGCCGATGTCTTCTGGATGAAGCAGGCGGAACAGCTTTTCTTGATCTTCCAAGTTCGGACAGGCCGGGTAGCCGAACGAGTAGCGCTGGCCTTGGTATTTGGCGGCGAAGCGCTCTTCCATCGTGAAATCCGGGTCGTCCGGGAAGCCCCAGCGGTCGCGCATAATTTGGTGGATGCGCTCGGCGAATCCTTCGGCAATCTCGAGCGCCAACGCTTGGATGGCATGGCTTTTCAAAAATTCGCCTTCGTCTTTCCACTGTTGGGCGAGTTCGCGGACGCCATGCCCGGCCGTGACGGCGAACAAGCCGACGTAATCCATTTCGCCGCTTTCTTTCGATTTCAAATAATCGGCGAGGCAAAGATGCGGCGCCCGCGGTTGGCGCGGGAAGTCGAATGTCTCGAGCACGGTTTTGTGATCAACCGGATCGTAAACGTAGACGCGGTTGCCGTCGCTTTGCGCCGGGAAGAAGCGGTAGACGCCGGCGGGTTGAATCCAGCCGCGTTCTTTCGCTTCGGCAACGAGTTCGTCGACGACCGCTTTTAACGCCAACGCTTTTTCGTCCCGTTCTTCAAGCAGCCGCTTCACTTTTCCTTTCAAGCCGAGGTGGTGGCCGAGCACCATTTGCCAGTTGACGTACGGCAACACATGGTCAAGCGGCACGTTTCGCAGCACGTGGCGCTCGAGGTCGGCCGGGATGTAGACGGGAACGTCGGTCGAGACGTTCGATTTGAACGCGGTGGCGACCGCCGTTGGCCGTGTCGGCTCGTTTTCGGTCGCTTCTTTTTTCTTGTAGTCAATTTCGCCTTGCTGGAGTTGGTTGGCGAGCGCGAGCCCGTCCATGGCGTCTTTCGCGTACAAGACGATGCCGTCGTATTCGGGTGCGATTTTGTTTTCGGTAAATTTGCGCGTCAAGGCGGCGCCGCCGACTAAAATGGGCGTTGAGATGCCGGCTTGCCGCAAATCTTGGGCGGTGACGACCATCTGTTGGGCCGATTTGACAAGCAAGCCCGACAACCCGATGATGTCGGGCTGATGTTCGCGCACCGCTTCAATGAGTTGCTGCGGAGCGACTTTAATGCCGAGGTCGATCACCTCGTAGCCGTTGTTGCTTAAAATGATGTCGACCAAGTTTTTGCCGATGTCATGGACATCGCCTTTGACGGTGGCGAGAATGACTTTTCCTTTTGTGCTTCCTTCTTTCTTTTCCATATACGGCTCTAAAAAGGCGACGGCCGCTTTCATCACTTCCGCGCTTTGCAATACTTCGGCGACGATGAGCTGGTTGTTGTTGAACAGCCGCCCGACTTCATCCATGCCGGCCATAAGCGGACCGTTGATGATCGACAGCGGATCGGAGTAGGTCTCAAGCGCCTTCTCTAAATCGGGAATGAGTCCGTCCTTCGACCCTTCAATGACGTAGCGGGCGAGCCGCTCTTCCAAGCTCAAGTTCTCCTCAGCCGGCTTGGCGGCGGTGATTTTGCTTCGGTAAAATTCGATAAAGGTGTTTAATGTTTCATCGCTCGTGTCAAACAAAAGCGCTTCGGCCATCCGCACTTCCTCTTCCGGAATCGAGGCGAACCGCTCAAGCTTCTCAGTGTTGACGATCGCATAATCGAGCCCAGCTTGCGTGCAATGGTACAAAAAGACGGAGTTGAGCACCTCGCGCCCGGCCGGCGGCAAGCCGAACGAGACGTTGCTGATGCCGAGCATCGTTAAACAATGAGGAAGCCGCTCTTTAATGAGGCGGATCCCTTCGATCGTTTCTTTCGCCGCGCCGATGTATTGCTCATCACCGGTGCCGACCGGGAAGACGAGCGGATCGAAAATGATGTCGCGCGCCGGCACCCCGTAGCGGTTAACGAGCAAGTCATACGAACGCAAGGCAATTTCCAGCTTCCGTTCGGCGGTGACCGCCATTCCTTGTTCATCGATCGTGCCGACGACGACAGCGGCGCCGTATTTGTGCAAGAGAGGAACGACTTTCGCAAACCGCTCCTCGCCGTCTTCCAAGTTGATCGAATTGATGATCGCTTTCCCTTGCGAGTAGGTGAGGGCGCGCTCGATGACGCGCTCGTCGGTTGAATCGATGACAAGCGGCACTTTCACTTTTTTCACGACTTCGCGGACGAACTGCTCCATGTCATGGAGTTCGTCGCGGTCTGGGTCGGCGAGGCAAATGTCGATGACATGGGCGCCGTTTTTCACTTGTGCGCGGGCGATTTCCGCCGCTTCTTCGTATTTCCCTTCGGCGATGAGGCGCTTGAATTTGCGCGAGCCGATGACGTTTGTCCGCTCGCCGACAAAGAGCGGGCGCATCGTTTCCTCATAAATGAGCGCCTCGATGCCGGAGACGGCGTGGACGTCAAACGAAGACGGGATCGCCCGCGGCGGGATGCCGCGCACCGCTTCGGCGATGGCGCGAATATGGTCCGGCGTCGTGCCGCAACACCCGCCGACGATGTTGATCCATCCCTTTTCGGCAAAGCGGCGGATTTTCTCTGCCAACATCTCCGGCGTTTCATGGTAGCGGCCTTCTTCATCCGGCAGCCCGGCGTTCGGATAGCAGCTGACCGCCGTATCCGCAAGCGAGGCGAGCGTCCGCAAATGGTCGGTCATAAACTCCGGGCCGGTCGCGCAGTTTAAGCCGACGGCGATCGGCTTCATATGGCGCACCGAGATGAAAAACGCATCGATCGCCTGGCCGGCGAGCGTCGTGCCCATCGGCTCGATCGTGCCGGAAATCATGAGCGGCACGCGGCGGCCGACCGCCTCAAACGCCTTGGAAATGCCGAGAAATCCAGCTTTTACGTTCAACGTATCTTGGCACGTCTCCAGCAACAGAAGATCGACGCCGCCCAACAGCAGCCCGCGCGCTTGTTCTTCATAGGCGGCGACGAGTTCCTCAAAGGTCGCGCCGCCTGTCACCGACAACGTCTTCGTCGTCGGCCCCATCGACCCGGCGACAAAGCGCGGCCAGTCGGGAGTTGAGAACGCCTCCGCCGCTTGTTTGGCGAGCTTGGCCGCTTCGATGTTCAACTCGAGCGCCAAATGCCCGAGGTTGTATTCATCGAGCACAATGCGCGTCGCCCCGAACGTGTTCGTTTCGATGATGTCAGCGCCCGCTTCCAAATACGCTTCGTGAATGCGGCGGATGACAGGCGGGGCGGTGAGGGTCAAATATTCGTTGCACCCTTCATACGCCTCGCCGCCAAAATCGGCGGCTGATAGGTTGGCGCTTTGGATCATCGTCCCCATCGCGCCGTCAATGACGAGAATTTTTCGCTGCAGCTGCTGTTCTAAGGTGATGTTAGCCATGAACAACCTTCCTTTCTTTGGCGGCCGCTTCTTTTTCATGGATGTAGCGGACGAGCTCGACTGTCATGTCATAGCGCAAAAACGGCGTGATCAAATAAATGCCGTTAAACAAATCAAACGCCGCGTCAATGAGCGATTTGGCGATGGCAATTCCTTCGCGCGCCGCTTCTACTGGGTCGCTGCCGCAGGCGGCCATGCGGGCGCGAATCTCGTCCGACAGGGTGATCCCCGGCACTTCATGGTGCAAAAACTCGGCGTTGCGCGCGCTTACCAGCGGCATAATGCCAATGTAGATCGGCGTGGCGAGATGTTTCGTTGCTTCATATATTTGCAAGATTTTTTCTTCCGAGTAAACCGGTTGGGTCAAGAAATAGTGAGCGCCGCATTGAATTTTTTTCTCCATTCGCTCGACCGCTTTATCCAAATGGCGGACGTTCGGATTGAAGGCCGCACCGATCGAGAAGTTCGTTTTTTGCCCGAGCGGTTTGCCCGAGTACGATAATCCCTCGTTGAATTGGCTGATCAAGCGGATGAGATCGAATGACGACACATCATACACGGACGTCGCTCCCGGGAAATCGCCGATTTTCGACGGGTCGCCGGTAATGGCGAGCACGTCGGTGATGCCGAGCGTATGCAACCCCATCAAATGCGACTGCAGGCCGATCAAGTTGCGGTCGCGGCACGTAATATGCACGAGCGGGCGGACGCCGAGCCGCTCTTTCACGATCGTGGCGACGGCGGCGTTGCTGATGCGCGGCGTGGCAAGTGAGTTGTCAGCTAACGTCAGCGCGTCGATGCCGGCGTCATGGAGCGCTTTCGCCCCAGCGAGAAACTTGTCAATGCCGAGTTGCTTCGGCGGATCGAGTTCGACAATGACCGAGCGGCGCGTGCGGGCGAGCTCGGGAAGCGGAGTCGGCGCGGGCCGATCGGCTTGCACCGATACAGATGCCGTGCGCCGCTTCACCGTTTTTTCCGTCACCGGCGTCCGGTCGGCGAGCGCCTTTGCCATTGCCTCAATATGTTTCGGCGTCGTGCCGCAGCACCCGCCGATCAAGCGCACCCCTTGATCGCGGAACGCTTTGGCCGCCTCTTCAAAATATTCCGCGTTCGTTTCATAGACAAGCCGGCCGTCGCGGTAATCCGGGAGGCTCGCGTTCGGATACGCCGACAAAAATGCGCGATTGGGCAGGGGCACTTCCTCAAGCGACTGAATCATATAGTGCGGACCAAGCCGGCAGTTGAGCCCGACAACATCGGCCCCGAGCGCCTCCAGGCGGCTAAGGGCGTCCGCGAGCGGCGTGCCGTCTTGCAAAACGCCGACTTCATGGAGCGACACATGGGCGATAATCGGCAAGTCCGTCTCTTTGCGCGCGATGGCAAGCACCGTCTCCAACTCTTCCAAATCGTAATACGTCTCCAGCAGCACACCATCAACCCCTTCGGCAAGCAGCACAAACAGCTGCTCGCGAAACGTCCGCTTCACTTCGTCAAGCGGTACGACGCTTTTGTTCAATGTGCGCAGCCCTCCGATCGTTCCGAGCACGTACGCCCCCCCATTGGCTGCTTGCTTCGCCAGTCTTACAGCGGCGCGATTGATCGCCGGCACCTCGTCTTGCAAGCCGTAGCGCGCGAGTTTCACATAGTTGGCGCCGTATGTATTCGTCTGAATGACATCGGCGCCCGCCGCGATATACGCTTCATGAATATGAATGATTTCGTCTGGATTCGATAGATTCAATTCTTCAAAACAACGGTCGACGCCATGCGAATATAACAGCGTCCCCATCGCTCCGTCGGCGATGAGAATGCGTTGTTTCAACTCATCGAGCAGCCCCACGTTTGATTCCCCCATTTCGTTGTAGTAAAAGAAAAAAGCCTTCTAAGAAGAAGACTTTTCATTCGCTTCTTCTTATCTTCCAGGCTGTTGCCTGTCTGGATTTAGCACCTTGGCCGCGGGCCAGGTTGCTGAGGGTTCACCGGGCCAGTCCCTCCCCCTCTCTTGATAAGAATGTCCGTATGCGGTTGTTTATTTCGTCTTGACTATTACTATATAATTTAATGTATTTTTTGAAATTATTCAATACGGTGAAGCAAGGAAATTTGAAAAAACGATCAATGAGACAGCGGCTTTCCGCATTGCGGGCAAAATTGGAAGCTGTTCTGCGGAATAGTCAGCCGCTTTTTGTTTTTTAGTCGCCGACATGGCGGAAAGCATATTTTTCCGTTGCACTTTCTACTCTCCTATGTTCTAATTAGGAATAGTGAACATCAAGAAGATGGGGGGCTGAAAGTGAACGGAGAAATCATCCGCTTCGAGCGAGTGACGAAGGAATACGACGGCGCAGCCGTACTGGATGATGTCAGTTTTGCGATGGAGCGCGGGAAGTTTTATACGCTGCTTGGACCATCGGGTTGTGGGAAGACAACGATTTTGCGGCTGATTGCCGGGTTTATCGAGCCGACGGAAGGAACGATTTATTTCCACGGAAAGCCGATTCAAAACGTCCCGCCGAACAAACGGCAAGTCAACACTGTTTTTCAAGACTATGCATTGTTCCCTCATCTCGATGTGTTTGAAAACGTTGCGTTTGGTTTGCGCGTGAAAAAGATGAAAGAAACCGACATTCGCGAGAAAGTGAGGGAAGCGCTTCGGTTTGTCAACTTAGACGGCTATGAGCGCCGCCGCATTCAAGAAATGTCAGGCGGCCAGCGTCAGCGCGTCGCCATTGCCCGGGCGATTGTCAATGAACCTGAGGTGCTGCTCTTGGATGAACCGCTGTCAGCCTTGGATTTGAAACTGCGCACGGAAATGCAGTATGAACTTCGTGAATTGCAGCGCCGATTGGGCATTACGTTTATTTTTGTCACGCATGATCAAGAAGAAGCGCTGGCGATGTCCGATTACATTTTTGTTCTGAATAAAGGGAAAATTCAGCAGTTTGGGACGCCGAAAGACATTTACGACGAGCCTGTCAATCGATTCGTCGCCGATTTCATTGGCGAATCGAACATTTTGTCAGGGCGCATGATCGACGATTTCCTCGTCGAATTTGCCGGCAAACAGTTTGCGTGTGTTGACCGCGGCTTCGCGCCAAACGAACCGGTCGATGTCGTCATCCGCCCGGAAGATTTGGAGCTCGCGGCGCCGGAAGACGGGCAGATCGTCATCCGCGTCGATTCGCTCTTATTCCGCGGTGTCCATTATGAAATTTGCGGCTATGACGAAAACGGCAACGAATGGCTTGTCCATTCGACGAAAAAGGCCGAAGTCGGGGAAACGGTCGGCCTTCGTTTTGAACCGGAAGCGATTCACGTCATGCGACTCGAAAAGGAGGATGAGGACGCATGACGGAACGGGCGTGGCGGAACTGGTATTTAATCCCTTATGGCATTTGGCTTGTGCTGTTTGTCGTGGCCCCGATTGTCTTTTTGGTGTATGAATCGTTTTTGGATCTTGACGGCCATTGGACGTTGTCCAACTACAAATCCGTGTGGACGCCCATTTATTTGAAAATGATGGCGTATTCGTTTTGGTATGCGTTTTTAATCACGCTTGTGTCGCTGCTCATCGGCTATCCGACCGCCTATTGGCTGACGAAGACGCGGCACAAGCAGCTATGGCTGTTGTTGCTTATTTTGCCGATGTGGGTGAATTTGCTGCTGAAGGTGTATGCGTTTTTAGGGCTGTTCGGCACGTACGGGCTGGCCAACGCTTTGTTGAAAGCGCTGGGCGTCGGGCCGCGGCAGCTGTTGTTCACCGATTTCAGTTTTGTCTTTGTGTCGGTGTACATTTTTATTCCGTTTATGGTGCTGCCGATTTTCAACGCGCTGGAGGAGCTGCCGCCATCGCTTGTCGATGCCGCCCGCGATTTGGGCGCTTCGGCTTGGACGACGTTCCGCCGCGTCGTCTTTCCGCTCACGCTTGGCGGAGTGAAGGCCGGCTGCCAAGCGGTATTCATCCCGGCGCTGTCGCTGTTTATGATTACACGCCTTGTCGCTGGCAACCGCGTCATTACGCTCGGCACCGCCATTGAGCAGCATTTTCTTGTCACCCAAAACTGGGGGATGGGGGCGACGATCGCTGTTGTGTTAATGATCGCCATGGCGGTCATCGTCATCCTGACAGGAAGCGGAAGAAAAGAGGGAAGCCGATGAAACGGATGCAGGCGTGGGGACGTGTGTACTTGTTAGTCGTGTTTGCCGTGATGTATATGCCGATTGTGTATTTGATGTATTATTCTTTCAACAGCGGCGGGGCGATGCACGATTTTCAATCGTTCACGCTCAAGTGGTACCGCGACGTGCTGTCCGACGACCGCTTGCTCATCATCGTTTTGAATACAATCGTCGTTGCGCTGCTGTCGGCGGCGGTTGCGACGATACTTGGGGTCATCGGAGCGCTCGCCGTTTACTATGTCAAGCGGCAGCGAACGAAAAACGCTCTTCTCGCCCTCAACAACGTGCTGATCGTCAGCCCCGATGTCATCATCGGCGCTTCGTTTTTGCTGCTGTTTACAATCGCTGGCATCAAGCTCGGCTTTACGTCCGTGCTGTTGTCTCATATCGCGTTCAGCGTGCCGATTGTCGTGTTGATGGTGCTGCCGAAACTGGAAGAAATGAGCCCGACGCTGATTGATGCGGCTAGAGATTTAGGAGCCAGTCATTGGCAAGTGCTGTCCGGTGTGGTGCTGCCGTTTTTGGCTCCGAGCATATGGGCGGGCTTTTTCATGGCGCTCACGTATTCGCTCGATGACTTTGCCGTGACCTTTTTTGTCACGGGAAATGGGTTCTCGACGCTGTCCGTGGAAATTTATTCGCGGGCGCGCCAAGGCATTTCCTTGTCGATCAACGCATTGTCGACGCTTCTGTTTTTATTTACCATGTTGCTCGTTATCGGCTATTACGTGCTTAGCCAAAAAGGCGGCCGCTTGTACGGGATAGGGGGGCGAAAGTAGGTGAGACGGCTTGTCCAAGGATTTGCGGCCGTGTTTATCGCCGCGTTCGTCCTGATGTTTGTCACTCATCGGCTGAACGAAGCGGAAGGGTACGGCGGAGGCAAAACGGTGACGGTCTACAACTGGGGCGATTACATTGACCCCGCGCTCATTCGCGAATTTGAAAAAGAGACAGGGTGGAAAGTGATTTACCAAACGTTTGATTCCAATGAGGCGATGATGGCGAAAATCGCCCAAGGCGGGGCAACGTTTGACGTCGCCGTTCCATCCGATTACGCCATCAGCAAAATGATCGAAGAAAAGCTGCTTCTGCCGCTTGATTACCGAAAGCTTCCCAATTTGCAATATATCGAGCCGCGGTTTCTCAACTTGCCGTTTGATCCGCACAACCGGTATTCCGTGCCGTATTTTTGGGGGACGGTCGGCATCGTCTACAACCGCGAGATGCTTGGCGGCAAGACCATCACAAGCTGGAACGACTTATGGGATCCAAGCTTGCGCAATCAAATTTTGCTTGTCGACGGGGCGCGCGAAGTGATGGGGATGGCGTTAAACAGCCTCGGCTATTCGCTCAATGATACGAACAAAGCCCACTTGCAAGAAGCCAAGCGGAAGCTCGATCGGCTCATGCCGAACGTGAAGGCGATTGTCGGCGATGAAATCAAGCTGCTGCTTGCCAATGAAGAAGCAGCCATCGGCGTCGTCTGGTCGGGCGATGCGGCCGAAATCATCGCGGAAAACGACAAGCTCGACTATGTCGTGCCGAAAGAAGGCTCCAACTTATGGTTTGACAACATGGTCATTCCGAAAACAGCGAAAAACATCGAAGGAGCGCACGCGTTCATCAACTTTATGCTCGACCCAAAACACGCGGCGCAAAACGCCGAGTATGTCGGCTATTCGACGCCGAATAAAAAGGCGCTTGCCTATTTGCCAAAAGACATCGCGGGCGATCGGCGCTTTTACCCCGATTTGGATTCAGCTGGGCATCTCGAAGTGTACGAAAACTTAGGGAAACACATGCTCGCCTACTACAACGAACTGTTTTTGCAGTTTAAGATGCAGCAAAAGTAACCATATAGATGCAACGAAATCGTTTCACATATCCTTGACGGAAAAAGTGGCTTATCCATTTTTGACTGTCGAAGGCAAGCCACAGGCTTGCCTCCGTCACGCTTTAGCGTGACGGAAGACCGAACAACGACTCGCTTCACAGACCCATTCATGGGTCTGGAAGCGGCGTTGTTCGGTCACTCGACAGTCGGATGCAATGACCGGTAAAAACGAAAAGTGTTAAAGCTTTACATTGCATCTATACAATCAGAGCAGGCGCCGCCCTCTGCAATAGGGAGATGGGCGCCTGCTTGGCGTTTGCGTAAAGGGTTGCGCCGCTTCCCTAGCGCGCGGGAACGAAGAAGCCCATGGGCGGCTTCACATACAAGAAGGGATCGGACGCAGGGAAGAAGAATAGGAAGACATGATATGATGAAAAAGAGGAGGTGGGAACGTTGCCCAATCATTTGCCTATGGAGGAAAATGTGATGGATATGCTCATCGGCGGCTTTTCGGTTGTGATGTTGATCGCGGTTGCGACAATCGTTTTTCTTTGGCGAAGGAATCGAGAGGGGCGGGCGTTTCTGTGGATATTGGCCCATTTCTTGTTGCTGTCTCTGGCTGTTTCATTTGCGCTGAAGGCGATTTCCTTTGATCTTACCCATGTGCAGGCATCCGAAGAAATCTCCCTCCTTCTTGGCAAGGCGGGGTTGGCATGGGGAGTGGGGATGGTTTGTTTGTTGGTCGGTATTGTGAAACTTTCCAGACGATGACTGCGATCCCGATAGGTATGATTGGGAAGGAACAACAAACAACAAAAAGAAGCCATCCACCTTTATCGGCTGACGGTTCCGAGGGGCGGATGGCGTTTGCATGATCATTCGAATAAGGAGTTGCCTATGTTGTTTTTCGATTTCTTGGTATGGTCAATGTTTTCCAGTTGTTTGCGTTCAGCTGTTTCGCGATATAGACGATTTGCCCGATATGATACGAATAATGGTACATTTGCCGCTCAATGGCTTCGATGACGGAATGGGGTTCGCCGCGGATCGTGACCGTCCGCAACAAATCCGTTTCTTGCAGTTCGTTCAGCGTCTGAAAGAAAGCAGACCACCCCTTTTCCCAGCAAGCCATGACTTCTTTGCGCGTATGGAAGTCGTTGATAAACTCATCATCGCGGTTTCGGTCCGGTTTTTCCCCATCCGACGACAAAAAGTCTGTCCAGCGCGACACCATATTTCCGCTCATATGTTTGACAATGATGGCGATGCTGTTGGCCTCCTCATGAAAGCAATGGAACAGCTGTTCCTCCGAACATTGGTCCATAGCCCGTTCGGCGGTCTTTTTCATGTCAACAAAGCGTGCGCGCACCACTCGCAAATATTCTTGGCCGATGTTCATTCACACACCTCCGTCAAAGAAATGCCATCTCTTTTATTCGCCGTCGATGCTGTGATTTCTTTCTATGTGACGGCAAAAAGCAAAAAAAGCAACGCCTTGGGCGGACATGACTATGGGTCATGTTTTCGAAGCAGGCGAGTGAATAATCAGATCATAGCGGCACTCTTCGTTGCCTGTGTTCATAAATTGATGTTCGCAGGCGGCGTTGTAATAAAGAGAGTCCCCTTCGTGCAAGACGTCCGTGTTATGAAACCTCCTTTGCTTTCCTTGATTGTCGAAGATGCATTCGGCATGGTCGCGAAAACATCCTCTCGATTTTCGCCGAAAGGGTGCGAAATGTGAGGGATAACGTCCGCTCTTTTATACGTAGCTTCCGATTTTTCCGTTTTTTCTCGCCCAATGCCATTGTTGCTTCAAGACCAATGAGCCCATGGCCAGCCATAATAGCGAGATGCCGAGAGCAGGAAAGAATACGGGCCATCCTTCATTCACTCCTTGCACGGCCCAAGAAAGGGGAGAAAAGTAGTTGAGAATATGAAAGGCTGTCGGCAATAAATTTGAAGATAGAAAAAAACCTGAGAAGATTAATAAATAATAAAGCAGCACCTCGGTAACGGCTCCGACTTGTTTTAAGCGAAGGGACAGTCCTAAAATGAACACACCGATTCCCGTCATCCCGATTAGGCTTACGCCGCCAAATACGACGATCTCCGTTATCATGGATAATATTCCCGAGAGAATTTCGGAAAATCCAATCATCAAAGCCGCACAGATGAAAAAGAGCACTACCCACACGGATGATAATGCGATTTCCGCGATCACTACGCCCATTAAAACTTGCCATGGGGGAGTCTTGGTGGAAAGTACCTGCTCTGCCGTGCCGAGATACGCTTCCTCGATCACCGTGTTGCCGAGCTTTGAGATCAAATGAGCGCTTAAGTACCAAAGGCTGAAACCGAACAGTTTGAGCGTCGCTTCCTTTCCGGTTTGTATCGGGCTTGCGTACAGCGTACCGAGAAAAAAGACAAATTTAATGATAAGGCCAACGGTAAAATCGAACCAATACCGACGATACTCTGCCCTTTTTTTCAAAAAGGAAGCCAATACTACATTCAAGATTTGCAGGGGCAACCGACTCACCTCCTTAGACGGATAGGTTGGAACGAATAGCGGCCAAAAAATGAGCTTCAAGGTCGGCTGGAGTTGAAAAATGTTCTTTCGTGCCGCTCCAAACGATTTTTCCGCCTTGAATAAAGACAAACTTATTTCCAACGGCGTGGGCAAAAGGAATGTCGTGGGTGGTGATGAGAACGGCTTTCCACCATTGGTTTTCTTCCGTTAACATGGTTCGGATATGATGTTGCGACTCAACATCAAGGCCAAGAGTTGGCTCATCAAGGAACAAAAACGGCGCTCCTTTCATTAAGGCGATCGCAAATGCCAGTTTTTGTTTCATCCCACGTGAAAGGGTTTGGGTAAGACGCTCAGCGTATGGGGTTAGATTCAACACGGCCATCATTCGTTCGGCTCTTCGTTTTGCTTCAGCACGACTCCATTTGTTCAGCAAGCCGAAGTATAAGAGATTTTCCAAAACAGTTAAATAAGAATAGGAGTTGTCAGCTTCTTCAAATACGACCGCAATCGACTCGCGCGCTTCATCTGGATGGCGGACAACATCTACTCCATTGACATAGATGCTGCCGCTGTCTGGTGCAGTAAGCCCGATGATGCATCTTATTAAAGTAGTTTTTCCGGCTCCATTCGGCCCTAAAAGAATAAGTCGATCCCCTTCAACCAGTTCAAGGGAAACATTATGTAATACTTGGCGGTTTGGCGGATAGATTTTGTTTACGTCTTGCACGGCAATCATTTTTTTCTACCCTTTCCATTTAATAAGCTAGGGTGGTCTTGAAAAATCTTGAGGACCACCCGAAAGGATTATTACCAACTCGCTGGGACTTGAGACGGAGCATGTTTTAGTATGTCGTCACTTGTTGGAATAGGAGGGACCACAGTAAGAGAACCATGTCCTTCCAGTCGATAGAAAAGCTCTGTAGAAATACTGGTGGAAAGTTCAATAGCTATATCAATTTTGCACCACATATTAAATGGTCTATGATTTTTTCCACCCATATTCTCTTTCCCCTTTAGTGTATTATACAAAAAAAACAAAAAAATGTAAATATTTAAAATTAACGTGACATTAGAAACCGATCAAAAATACACGCCAAGACAGGGATTCCGTGAGCTTGTGTAAAAAGAGGGGCGTTTTCCGTGAAGTCGTCGTCAACACCATGCTTTTTTGAGCAGTTTTACTCCAAGATCAATATCCTCGAGCGACAAGCCGCTAAAACCGAGCTTGATCATGGGTCGGTCTGGCCGTTGGTTCACAAAATAGCGCGAAGTGGGATACACTTTTACCCCACACGATAGGGCGCGTTGAAGTAGCTGTTCTTCTGAACAATCGGAATGAACTTTGATTAACACGTATAAACCGGACTGTTCGCCAATAATGGAGATCATATCCCCAAATGCTTTTCGCAGTAGTGATGTTAAATGCTCCATTTTTCGTTTGTACACGAGGCGCATGCGTTTAATATGGCGGCCCCATTCCCCCTCCTCCATAAATTTGGCCATCGCCAATTGGCTGAGGATGGACGCAGTGCTTTCGAAAAGGCGAAACTGCTGCTGATAACGGTACAAAAGCGACGGCGGCAACACCATGTAGCTTAAGCGAATCCCAGGCAGAAACGATTTTGAGAAATTGCCCAGATAAATGACTTTTGTGGAATCAATGGAAGCAAGAGCAGGAAACGGCTTTTGCGTGTAACGGAATTCGCTGTCGTAATCGTCCTCGATAATATAGCCATCGACGTTGTTCACCCATTGAATGAGCCTGTGCCGTTGCTGGATCGGCATGCTGACTCCCATCGGGCTTTGATGTGAAGGGGTGACATAGATGAGCCGCGATCGCCTGTTCTCGAGCGGTGAAAGATCGATGCCGGTTTCGGAAACAGGCACCGTTTCCAGCTGAAAGCGGTGAAACAAAAACGCTTCTCTGGCGCCGTCATAACCAGGGTCTTCGACGATCACGCTGTTGAATTCATCTTTTAGAATATAGCCAAGGGAGAGAAGCATTTGCTGCGTGCTGCTTCCGATGATGATGGCGTTTGGCTCTGTGATCACCCCGCGGGATTCGAGAAGGTAGATGGCGATTTGCTTGCGCAAGCATAATTCCCCAAACGGATCCCCATAGCGGAAACATCCTTTGGCCGTCAATACTTGATTGGAAATTCTTCTCCATGCTTTAACGGGAAAATGATCGGCATCGACGGTATCGGCGCGAAAATCGACAACAACGGACGTTGCTGCTTCCCTTGCCGATTGGCGTGCAGAAATGCGGGCTTTTGGAATGAAAAGAGGTTCCACTTCATTGGCAAAATACCCTTTTCGTTTTTCCGCGCGAATATATCCTTCCGCTACCAGCTGTTCGTAAGCCATTAAAGTTGTGTTCCGGCTGACATTCAATGATTCGGCGAGTTGGCGAATGGAAGGTAGCGGCTCATTGGCTTGAATGTCGCCTTGTTCAATCAATGATTTCAATTTTTCGTAGATTTGCTTGTATTTAGGCGAGCCGTCCTTCAAGTCAAAAATGATCGTCTTCATGTTCATCCTCCTGACATGTTTATTTTTTTGTTATTGTCACTTTTTTTATGTCAGTTTTGATTATATTATACATTGTGAAGAATGGAATGCTGTAATTGAAAAGATGGGGGAGAGGACTGATGTATATTCCGAAGCATTTTGCCATCAACGATATGTCTGTCGTCTATGAGGTGATCGAGGAGAACAGTTTTGCCACCTTGGTGTCGATGCATCAAGGGGAGCTGTTTGCTACCCATTTGCCGCTGTTGCTCGATCGGGAGAAAACGTGTTTGTACGGCCATTTTGCCCGTTCTAATCCGCAATGGAACGACATTCAACGTCAGACGGTCTTGGCGATTTTCCACGGTCCGCATTGTTATATTTCTCCTTCCTGGTATGAAACGAACCAAGCAGTGCCGACATGGAATTATGTGGTCGTCCATGTGTATGGCAATGTGGAGCTTATCCATGATGAAGGGGAAATCATGCGGTCGCTACACGATATGGTAGAAAAGTACGAAGCGCCGGACAGCCGTTACCAGCTGTCAGAGGTCGATGCCGGGATGCTGTCCGGCATGAACAAAGGAATTCAAGCCTTCAAAATCATCATCAAGCGAATCGAGGGAAAAGCCAAGTTAAGCCAAAATCATCCTGCATACCGACAAGAACGGATCATCAAGCAACTCGAGCAAATGCCATTTGAAAACGAAAAGCGAATCGCTTCCCTGATGA
Organism: Geobacillus uzenensis; assembly: GCF_002217665.1. Lineage (NCBI taxonomy): Bacteria > Bacillati > Bacillota > Bacilli > Caryophanales > Anoxybacillaceae > Geobacillus > Geobacillus uzenensis. The sequence continues at coordinate 74,864 of NZ_NEWL01000007.1, read as the reverse complement.
AAAAGCAACAGCAGTGAAATAGAAAATGAAGGAGTGAGATGTGAGGATGGGGCTTTCGACGATCGGTGTGTTTATAGTGGCAGCCGCGGCACTGCTCATCGTCCCCGGACCGGCGGTATTGTACATTGTGTCTAGAAGCATCGGTCAAGGAACGAAAGCAGGAGTTGTAGCGGTGTTTGGCGTGGCATTGGGTGGCGCTGTCCATGTTGTCCTTGGAGCCGTGGGCGTTTCCGCGATTTTGATGACATCGGCGGCTGCCTTTACGATGATCAAATATTTAGGAGCCGTTTATCTTATCTATTTGGGGGGCAAAACGTTATTTTTTGCTTCCACCAAGGATGAGGAAATCCCGAACACGAAGGCCAAGGAGAAAACATTGGCGCAAGTGTTTTACGAATCTCTATTTGTCGAAGTGACCAATCCAAAAACAGCGCTCTTTTTTCTCGCCTTTTTTCCGCAATTTATCTCGCCTTCTGCTGGATTGGTGGCTGGTCAATTTTTGCTTTTAGGGGCGATATTTGTTGTTCTCGCCTTGCTAAATGACAGCTTGTACGCCATGTTGGCCGCGGGCATCCGCAAACGGCTGGCTGCCAAGAAGGGAAGCATGAAGGTGATGAACCGGGTGGCGGGCTGTTGCTATATCTTGTTAGGACTATTCTCCGCCTTGGCGAGCCCTTCAAAACCGTAAGAGAATGGAGGAGTGGATGATGACACGTTTTGTTGTTGAAGACGATGTTTGGGCCATATTTCCCCACGCCAAAATCGGTGTGGTCGTTGCCCAAGGGATTGACAACGGCATCAAGAATGCCAGCGTTTACGAACAAATGCTGCGAGAGGCGGAGAAAGAGGCGCGGAAATTCCTGGAGTTTGAAGAATTGAGCCGCAACCCCGTCATCGTTGTTTGGCGAGAGGCGTTTCGGCGATTCAAAACGAAAAAAGGGGCGCGTTGTTCGGTTGAAGCGCTGCTGAAACGAGTGAAAAACGGTCAGCACATCCGAACGATCAACCCGCTTGTGGATATTTATAATTCTGTTTCATTGCGTTACGGGCTTCCATGCGGAGGGGAGGATATCGACACGTTTGTCGGCGACATCCGGCTGGCGCTGGCGGATGGTCATGAACCGTTCATCCCGTTGGGAGGCGAGGAAAACGACCCGCCGTATGAAGGAGAAATCGTGTATAAAGATGACGTGGGCGCCATATGCCGCTGCTGGAATTGGCGGGAAGCCCAACGAACGATGCTCACCGAACAGACGAAGCACGCCTTCCTTTGCATCGAATCGATTGATGAAACAAGGAATGAGGTTCTTTACCAAGCGCTGGAAGAATTGGCTTCCTCCATACGCCGTCATCTCGGGGGCACAGTGAAGACGCACATCGTGGATATTCACCATCCAGAAATATTGATAACGGATTAAGGACCATTTTATCCGTTTTGCTTTAATTGCTGCGGCGCTTGGCCGCTCCGGTGGGGAAGGAGAAGCGATGCGACTCGCCGAGCCGATTGTCGACATGGCACTCGCCTTCATTGTGTTTGGTGTGCTCGTTGGGCGGTGGTTAGCATGTAGAGGCCGCCTGCTTACAGACCTGCGAGCGAGAAAGCCCACTCCTTTAGGGGTGGGATGAAAGCGAGCCGTTTTCTTATATTGAATGATGATGAAAAAAACGGTATCATGTAATCGTCGCAAGGAGGTGAATCCATGCCGACGATCACACTAAGGCTGGAACTGCACAACCCAACGAAAGTCAAACAGGACATGTATGAACGGATGACAGAAGTGAATACCGCGTTTGCGAATTGGCTGTTGGATCATCCCGAGCTGAATCAAGCGACGAGCAAAATTTTTAAAGCGTTTTCGTCGCAGCGGTTTCCTTCCGCTGTCGTGAATCAGACGATTCGAGAAGTGAAGTCCCAAAAGAAAAACCAGAAAACAAAGAAGTTTCGAACATTATGGTGTTGCTTTAACAATCAAAACGTGAAGGTGGAAAAGAAAGGAGCGTTCTACACGGTTTCCTTCCCCACACTGGAGAAGCGAATTGGCGTGCCGGTCGTCACGCGCCCCTATCAAGAAGCATGGCTGAATCGGCTGCTCGATGGAACCGCTAAACAAGGGGCCGCCAAGCTCTACAAAAAGAGAAAGAAATGGTACTTGGCGATCGCGATCACCTTTGACGTGAAGCCGCGGCACGAAACAAAGGTGATGGGCGTTGACGTTGGGCTTCGCTATATCGCTGTGGCCAGCGTGGGAACGAAATCGTGGTTTTTCAAAGGGAACCAATGCGCCTTTGTACGCCGACGATATGCGGCTTTGCGAAGGAGATTAGGAAAAGCCAAGAAGCTCCATATGATTCGCAAAATCGGCCGTAAAGAGTCCCGCTGGATGAAGGATCAAAATCACAAAATCAGCCGTCAAATCGTGAATTTTGCGCTCGCCAACGGTGTTGGCGTGATTCGGATGGAAGCGTTGACGGGGATTCGCAAGCGGGCAAAATCGGCCAAAGAAGCGGGGCGAAGCCTCCATGCTTGGGCGTTCCACCAACTGCAAACGATGATTGCCTACAAGGCGGAAATGGCGGGCATTCGTGTTGAGTGGGTGAATCCAACCTACACGAGCCAAACGTGTAAATGTGGACATCGGGAAAAGGGAAATCGCAATGGCATCCACTTTCAGTGTAAAAAATGCGGATACACCCTCCACGCCGACTTGAATGGCGCGATCAACATCGCCAAAGCGATTTCGGGCTTGAGCGCCTAGCGCACTGGTCACAGGTGCGCCGCCCATGGGGGTACATCCTAACCCGATGGGATGGGGTGATGACACACCCCTGAACTTGGGCGTTGTCCGAACCAGAAATGGATGAGGACGCAAACGACCCAAGAATCCCACGCCTTTAGGTGTGCGGAGTGTCAATTCAGTCCCTGATATCATGCGCTCGCTTTTCCCAAAAAATGAGCTGTTTTTTTCTTGCTATAAGAATTATAGGGAGCTTGCCAGCTGGCTTCTCCTTCAAATTTTCTATCGTTCTGCTTGTAAAACAAAAAGCGGATGGAGGCTTGCCTCATCCGCTTATCGATAATTCACAAACTGCACGTCAATCGGCAAATCGGCTTCGCGAATGGCGGCGATCACCTTTTGCAAGTCGTCTTTGCTTTTGCCGCTGACGCGAATTTGGTCATCTTGCACTTGGCTTTTCACTTTCAAGCCGGTGTTTTTGATGATCGTGGTGATTTTTTTCGCGTTTTCTTTGTCGATCCCTTGGACAAGCTTGGCGCGCTGGCGCACCGTGCCGCCTGATGCCGGCTCGATTTTGCCGTATTGGATGTTTTTCGTCGCCACCCCGCGCTTAATGAGCTTGCCGATGAGCACATCTTTCAGCTGCTCAAGCTTAAACTCGTCGTCGGAGATGAGAACGAGCTCGTCTTTCTCGAGCGAAATGTCGCTTTTGCTTCCTTTGAAGTCGTAGCGTGTTTTGATTTCTTTCATGGCGATGTTAATCGCGTTCGCCACTTCCGACAAATCGACTTTGGATACGATATCGAACGAACTTTCTTTTGACATACGTGACCTCCCGGGCGTGTGATGTACTTTCATTATAGAAAAAGGTGGGAGGAAAGACAACAATGATCAAAGGGGCAAGAAGGTTAGTTTCGTCCTTTATCCGGAAGAGGCCGGCATGTAGCACCATGCTGAAAGCGGGACTTGATGCAGGGGAACAATGTGAAAAAGGCGGTGTTTCGGCCGCCTTTTTTGTCATTTTGCTCACAAATGATCCGTCTTCTTCGAATACGCGAACTTCCCGGCTTCGCGGTTTTTCTCGCGCATCATGTTTTTCTCATGGCGCTTCGCTTGGTTGTCGCGCGCTTTTTTGTCGTTGTCGCTCGTGTTTGGCATCGGTAGCCCTCCCTTGTTTTGATCGTCCATCATTAGTATGCGGTAAATGGAAATGAACTATATGGAAATAGGGGAAGGTAGTTTGTGGAAAGATAAATTGAGAATTTTTCTTAACAAATGGTTCGCTTCAGAGTATAATTAAGTACAAAAATAGAGATAAATGTTTGTAATAGGGTAGATATAGGTGTTTAACGATCATTTTTTATCTAAAATGTTCGTAAAGGGGAATGAAAAATGAAACGAAAACCGTTTGTCCCCTTCAAGCTTCCTCTTAGCGAAGATGTCGTGAATCAAATGCGTTTTCTTCGCGAATTGATCGAAGCGAATAAGGCGATGGTGGAGTATCAAACGATGCTGCGGCATTCAAAGCTACATCCGCGATTTCTGCTCAGGCCGATCATGCTGAAGGAGGCGGTGCAGTCGACGAAAATTGAAGGGACACAAGTGACATTGGATGAAGTGATGGAGACTGAAGCACAAAGCAGAAAAGCGAACAGCGATGTGCGAGAAGCATTAAACTATTATGAAGCATTAGTGGCAGGGATGGATGCGCTGAAAGAGATCCCCATTTCGACTCGGTTGTTTAAGCAGTTGCATCGAATTTTGTTGTCAAACGATGTACGCGGATCCCATCGGTCGCCAGGGGAATTCCGAAGGGTGCAAAATTTCCTCGGTCCGGAAGGATGCACGATTGAAACAGCCGCTTACATTCCTCCGGAGCCGCATCTTGTCAATGAGTATATGTCAAATTTAGAGAAATACATTCATGAACCGAACGATGATTATGATGAATTAGTGAGAGTAGCCATAATTCATGCGCAGTTCGAAACGATTCATCCGTTTCTTGACGGAAACGGTCGGATTGGAAGAATTTTGATTCCACTCTATTTGTATAGTAAGGGTGTCATCGATTACCCGAACTTTTTTGTCAGCGATGTGCTTGAACGGGATAAGCACAAGTATTACCGCTATTTGAATGATACCCGCTACAAAGGCGACTGGACGCAATGGATTCAGTTTTTCTTGCAATGCGTCCATTTACAAGCGAAACAAAATGTTCGATTGATTCAAAAAGTAAACGATTTGTATGAAGAAGATTTGGAAAAGGCAAGTGCGCTTGTGAACAGCCATAATATTCGAACCGTTGTCAATGTCATGTTCCAGCACCCGATTTTTACCGCGAACATGATGGCGGAGTTGACCGGTTTGCCGGAAGCAACGGTTCGGCGCTATTTGAATCGGTTTGAGGAACAGCAACTCATTTTCTCGGATGGCCGGATGCGGTCCAAAACGTACTACTACTACAACCTTCTTGATCAACTTCGGTGATGAGGACAGGCGCCTGTGTTGTGCAGGCGCCCGTGTTTCGTCCGGCGGGAAAGGCGTCAGATCTCAATATATTTGTTCAGAAAAAAGAGGGCAATCGTCCCCGGTCCGGCGTGTGCGCCGATGGCGCTGCCGATGTCGGAGAGGAAAAAGCGCGTGCAGCCGTGCGTTTCTTCGATCATTTGTTTCAGCTCCAAGGCGGTTTCTTCGTCATCGGCATGGCTGATGCCGATCGTTTGCTTTTGCAGATCGTCGCCGCGCTCGCCCATCAACTCGACCATGCGCTTTAACACTTTTTTTCGCCCGCGCCATTTTTCGAGCGGAATAAGCGCCCCGTCTTCGACATGGAGAAGCGGTTTAATGTTCAGCAGCCCGCCGAACGCCGCGGCGGCTTTACTGATGCGGCCGCCGCGCGCCAAGTAATCCAAGTTGTCAACGGTGAAAATGTGTTCCATATGGCGGCAATACGCCTCGATCGTTTCACAAAGCAAGTTGTACGGTGTGTTTTGTTTCGCCAGCTCGACTGCCTTCATGACGGCGAGCCCTTGGCCAAGAGAGGCACATTTCGAGTCGATGATCGTCAGGCGAAATTCCGGATATTCATCAAGCAGCTCGCTGCGGACGGCCATCGCCGTTTGGTATGTACCGGATAATTTCGATGAAAAGGCAATGTAAAGGCATGGCCGGTTTTCTTTGGCATACGGCAAAAACAGCTCCTTCATCGCCAGTGGGCTTGGCTGTGCCGTTTTCACCGTATGCCCTTGGCGCATGGCGTCATATACTTGCTTCGGCTCGATCGTGATGCCGTCTTCGTAATCTTGGCCGTTCCAATGAACGACAAGCGGCAAAAAGGCGATTTGATGCTCGCGGATGTACGATTGCGGCAAATCGGCTCCGCTGTCGGTGATGATTTGAATGGGCATGGTTCGTCCCCCTTTTTGTGAACAAAAATGAATATAGTATAGCCGCATCGAATGAACGGACGATTTTGGCCGGTGAACAGCGATTCATTATCTTCTCTTAGTGTAGCGGTTTTTCGGACGGAATACAATGGAAAATCTCGAGCGGGCGAAAGAAACAGCTGCGGGAAGCCCGCAGCCGTTTAGTGGGTGAGCTCGTCAAGCTCAGCTTGAAATTGACGCAACTGCGCTTTTTCCGCCGTGTTGGAATGCGCATAGGCAGATGACAAGGCGTTTTTGGCGATGGCAATGGCGCGGTCGACGTTCATGTCGATTTCGCCGTTAGCCGCTTGTTTGGCCTGCGCGACCGCTTTGCGCGCCTCTTGGAACAGGCGGTTGCCCATCGCTACGCTCCTCCAAGCGACGTTTCCATCGCTTTTTCCGCTTTGCGCGCTTCCGCCTCGGCGTACGTTAAATGATAAGGGATTCGCTTGTCATGCCGTTCAACCGCATCGACGCTTTGTTGGACGAAACGCTTCGATTTGTTTCGTTTGCCCATGACGGATTCCCCCTTTAAAATATGAAGACGCGCGTTGCGTCACGTATAGTGTAACCACACGGGGGGAACAGTAGTAAGGAAATTCGTTACAACACAAGTCGCTCTACAAAGCGGCAAGGCGGTTGGAGCAAGGCGAAAAGAGAAGCATCAGCCAGCGTTTAGATTGTAGGAAGCAGATAAGGCTGGTGATGGAACGCGGAAAACGCTCCAGCAAAGCGTTCGCCAACGGAGCAGCATCGAAACAGTTCTTTTTTATGTTCATGAACATTTTGGAGAAACGCGCTTTTTCATCCACCTTAATGGACGGCGTCAAAAAAGGCGGCTCGGAAGCCGCCGCGATGGAAACTACAAACGAAGCAAATCCTGCAAATATGCACCGACGCCGTCTTCTTCATTGGTTTTTGCCACATCGTCGGCAATGGTTTTCAACGGTTCGATGGCGTTGCCCATCGCAACACCGAGACCGGCCCAGTCGATCATCTCGAGGTCGTTGTCTTCATCGCCAAAAGCAATGACGCGCTCCCTTGGGATGCCGAAATAGTCGGCGACTTGTTTTAAGCCTGCAGCCTTATGGACGCCATGGCGGATGATTTCAATGACATGCCACGGTTCGCTCCAGCGCCGTTGGTGGATGACGTTGGCGTACACATTCGCTAAGTGTGATTGAATCCGCTCGATATGATCATCGTCCGTGTACACGAGCACGCTCGTCGGATCTTTGCCGAGCGAGCGGCGCAAATCACCGATTTCCACGGTCGGGTTGCCAAGGCGGACGATGTCAAGCAACACCTCGTCATGTTGGTGGAAATAGACATCGTCTAACACTTCGGCCATCATATTCTTGATTCCATAGGATTCGCTGATTTCAACAATGTCTTTGACGATCGCAAGCGGCAGCGGGTAATGGTGCATGCCCCACGACGGCTGGCGCGGATGGTGGACAAACGCGCCGTTGAAATTGACGATCGGCGTTGCAAGGCCAAGTTCTTCGTAGTACATGGAGCTTGCCCGGTACGGGCGGCCGGTGGCGATGACAACAAAATGGCCGGTGTCGATGGCGCGGCGGATGACGTCTTTGGTAAATGGAGAAATCGTTTTATCCCCTTTGAGCAACGTTCCATCCAAATCCAACGCGATTAAATACGGCTTCATGTCCGACTCCTTTGCCCTCGTTATTCTTTACACTACATAGTGTAACTCTTTTCCAAAATCGCTGTCCATATGGTAAACTATACAGCGATGGAAAAAGAAAAGGGGTTTGTGCAACCATGGTGATCATTGAACAGGAACAGTTGGCCGGCGTGCCGGTTCTTCACGTTGTCAAGCCGGAAAAGCGGGACGAACGGCTGCCGCTGATTTTCTTTATCCACGGCTTTACGAGCGCCAAAGAACATAATTTGCATTTCGGCTACTTGCTCGCCGAGGCGGGCTACCGCGCTGTGCTTCCCGACGCGCTGTTTCACGGTGAACGGGACGAAGGCTTGAGCGAACGGAAATTGCAGCTGTCGTTTTGGGACATTGTTGTGCGCACGATCACCGAAATCGAGGAGATGAAAAACGACCTTGTAAGCCGCGGGCTGGCTGACCGAGAACGGATTGGGCTCGCTGGGACATCGATGGGCGGAATCGTCACGTTCGGCGCGCTCGCCGTCTATCCGTGGGTGAGGGCGGCGGTGGCGCTCATGGGCTGCCCGAACTACAGCGCCTTTTTTGATGAGATGATTGAAGAAGGAAAGCGGCGCCAAATCGACATTCCGCTGCCGCCGACGCTGCTTGCGCTCGAAAAAGAAAAGCTCGCCCGCTACGATTTATCCAAGCAGCCGGAAAAACTCGACGGCCGGCCGCTGTTCATCTGGCACGGGAAAGCCGACCAAGTCGTCCCGTATGCTTATACATATGAGTTTTACAAGCAAATTAAACCACTTTATGAAGGAAACGAAGACCGGCTGCAATTCATCGCCGACCCGCACGCCGGCCATAAAGTGACGCGTGAAGCGTTTTTGGAGACGGTGCGCTGGTTTCGCGAGCATGTGTAAGCAAAATCGGCAATGAGGAAACGAACATGTTTGTGGTCAGCTAAAGCGTGCTTCACAAGAGGGAATCCGCCTTTTAAAAACAAAAAAGGCGGATTTTTCGTTTGAACACATTTTTTATTCAAATGAATATTTGAATATAAGGGGGAGATATGCTATTCTATATTCAAACGAATATTTGAATATTGACAAGGAGCGAGAAGGAATGCACCGTCATGATGTGTGCGACGTTTACTGTTATGACGACGAGAAGGTCGAGCGGGTTCAGCGGCGGCTTCGCGATGAACCAATTGCCGAGATTGTCCCTTTTTTTAAGGCGCTTGCCGATGAAAACCGGGCGAAGATCGTGTATGCGCTTTGCGGTGAAGAGGAGCTGTGCGTCTGTGACCTCGCAAACGTGATTGGGGCGACAGTGGCGACGGCATCACATCATTTGCGCATTTTGTATAAGCAAGGAATTGTGAAATATCGAAAAGAGGGGAAACTGGCCTTTTACTCGCTGGATGACGACCATATTCGCGAGCTGCTGCTTGTCGCGCTCGCCCATCGGAAAGAGGGGGACGGCCGTGGGGAATGAACAAACATTAGATCGGCTCGAGGCCAAAACATACCGCGTGCAAGGACTGACGTGCACAAACTGCGCAGCTAAGTTTGAGCAAAACGTGAAATCCTTGCCCGGCGTGAAAGAGGCGAAAGTGAATTTCGGCGCCGCCAAGCTCACCGTTTGGGGCGAGGCGACGATTGATGAGCTTGAACAAGCGGGAGCGTTTGAACGCCTGAAAATTCGTGAAGAACGCGAGCGCACGGTTCAGCGAGAGCCGTTTTGGAAGCGAAAAGAAAATCGAAATGTCTTCGCCTCTGTGGCACTGCTTCTGTTTGGCGTTGCGGCGGATGCGGCAGACAAGGGGATGCTGGCGATTGCGATGTATTTGGCGGCGATCGTGATCGGCGGCTACTCCCTGTTCTGGACGGGGCTCCGGAATCTGGCCCGCTGGCAGTTTGATATGAAAACATTAATGACGATCGCTATTCTCGGTGCGGCGGCGATCGGCGAATGGCAAGAGGGAGCAGTCGTTGTCATTTTATTTGCCATCAGCGAAGCGCTCGAGAGCTACTCGATGGATCGAGCACGGCGGTCGATCGCCTCGTTGATGGAGATGGCGCCCGCTGCAGCGACGATTCGGCGCGGTGCGGAGGAGGTGACCGTTCCGGTCGAAGACGTTCGCGTCGGGGATGTCATGATCGTCAAGCCGGGTGGAAAAATCGCTTTGGACGGCATTGTCATAAGCGGCGCCTCCACAGTGAATGAAGCGGCGATCACCGGCGAAAGTCTGCCGGTGGAAAAAGCAGTGGGGGATGCAGTGTTTGCCGGGACGCTGAATGGAGAAGGATTCCTCGAAGTTGAAGTGACAAAGCGGGCGGATGAAACGACATTGGCGAAAATGATTGATCTTGTAGAAGAGGCGCAAGCGGAGCGGGCGCCGTCGCAAGCGTTCGTCGACCGGTTTGCTCGCTATTATACGCCGTTTATTATCGTGACCGCGCTTCTGATCGCCATCGTTCCGCCGCTCGTGATGGGCGGGGAGTGGCTTGATTGGATTTACCGCGGTCTTGCCGTTCTTGTCATCGGCTGCCCGTGCGCGCTCGTCATCTCCACCCCGGTGGCGATTGTGACGGCCATCGGAAACGCGGCTCGGCGCGGCGTGCTCATCAAAGGCGGCGTGCATCTCGAACAAATCGGCCGGCTGCGTGCCGTTGCTTTTGACAAAACCGGGACGTTGACGAAAGGGAAACCAGCCGTGACCGATGTCGTCGTGTATGAAGGAACACGTGAGCAGCTGTTGGCCATCGCCGCCGCCATCGAAAAACGGTCGCAGCACCCTTTGGCTTCGGCTATCGTCCGCCGGGCGGAAGAAGAGGGAGCACCGTTTCTTGATGTGGCCGTCGAGGAGTTTCAATCGCTCACCGGCCAAGGAGTGAAGGCGGTGATTGCGGGGAACACGTACTATATCGGCAGCCCCGCTTTGTTTACCAGTTGGATCGGGAAGTTGCCCGATGAAGCGGAAAAGCAAATCTCTGCCTTTCGGGACGAAGGAAAAACCGTGATGGCCGTCGGCACGGCCGATCGGCTGTTGGGGCTTGTCGCCGCGGCCGATCAACTGCGGCTGTCCGCCCCGGAAACGGTTGCCGCGCTGCGGCGCCTTGGGGTGGCGGAAGTGGTGATGGTGACGGGCGACCACGAGCAAACCGCACAGGCCATCGGCCGTCAAGCGGGCGTATCCGATATTCGCGCCGAGCTCCTTCCGGAACAGAAGCTGGCGGCGATCCGCGAGCTGAAAGAACGTTGCGGCATGACCGCCATGGTCGGCGACGGGGTGAATGACGCCCCTGCCTTGGCCGCGGCCGATATTGGTGTGGCGATGGGCGGGGCGGGGACGGATGCCGCCTTGGAAACAGCCGATGTTGTGCTCATGGCCGACGATTTGCGCCAGCTGCCGTACACCGTCCACCTTGGGCGCCGAACGCTTGCCGTCATCCGGCAAAACATCGCCGTCGCCTTAGGGCTTAAAGTGCTGGCACTCGTGGCCGCCGTCCCGGGCTGGCTCACCCTTTGGCTCGCGGTGTTCGCCGATATGGGCGCGACGCTGCTCGTGACATTCAACAGCATGCGCCTGCTGCGGGTGAAGGAATGAACGGGGGCTCCGGGCAACGGGGAACGGACCGTTTTCCGCCCCTCTGGGGGATTTGTCCTCCTTCGTGGAAAATAGTGGTGCTTTCTGACAACGAGAGACGGTATAATGCAGAGGAAAACAGCAAAGCGGATTCGGTTGGATGTTTGGGATGGCGGTTGTTAGATGTTTTGTTCTGTTTAGGAAAATCATAGGGAAGAGGGGGCGTCATGAAGGGATCTCGAGAAGAAGAGAGGCATGAAACGCAACGGATAGAAGAGGTTCAACGGGTGGACGACCGGGTGTTTTCGCCGACCGAAGAGTTGGATCGGATCGCTGCGGGAGGGGCGATGAAGCGGGAAGCCCTCGATTGGCGAGGATTTCCCCGGTGGATTCGATATGTCGGATACATCGCCTTCGCTTTTTTTGTCATCGTTCCTTTGATGGCGTGGTTGTGGAACGTGTTGCTTGAATAGCCGATCAAATGCCAACCTTAGAATTGGAGCAAGAAAGACACGGAATCATGTCCACTTCCGTGTCTTTTTCTTGTACTGTTTCATTCGTCTTCCATCCCTAACGCGTACAAATAGTGGCGCAAGCTTTCTTCGACACATGCGGCGATCAGTTGAATGAACGGAGTAACCTCACCCTCGACGCTCGCTTTTTCCAGCGTTTCGTAATACTTCCGGCGCTGTTCTGGGTTTGCTTTCACAATAGCGGGCGGATAGCCATGCTGCATTAAAATGAAATTCATCATTAAGCGGGCAGTTCGTCCATTTCCGTCAGCAAATGGATGAATGGATACGAGCTGAAAATGGAAACGAGCCGCCAGTTCGATTGGATGAAGAGCATATTGATTCGTTTCATACCAAGAAAACAATTGATTCATTTCATCTTGTATATGCAAAAAGTGAGGGGGGGTGTACGAGCTGCCGGAAATGCGCACATTGTATGTTCGATATTTCCCGGCATTTTCATTGTCAATGCTCTTTAAGACTAAATAATGGACCTGTTTCAACACGTGCTCAGTCAAATGTTCTTTGTTTGCGACTAACTCTTCAATAAAGTCAATCGCCTCCGCATGGTTAATAGCTTCCAAATGTTCCTTAAGCCGTTTCCCGCCAATGGTAATCCCTTCTTCTATGACTAGCTTTGTTTCCAGCAAGGTTAACGTATTGCCTTCGATGGCGTTCGAATGGTACGTCCATTCGATCCGAAATGATTCCCGCAAGTTTTTCACCAACCCTGGAGGCAAAGGGCGCAACGCATCCAACCGTTGTTTCAGCTCGTCGATTTTAGCAAACATCGCTCTCACCTCTTGGTATATGATTCGCGGCCTCGATTCGTTTTTCCTTTAAATAGCCAAGCGATGGTTCTTGTTTTTTCTATATGATACAAAAATAAAGGGTGGGGAGTGTTCAGCAGTTGCAGGACAATGAAACAACCGTCCGCCCAACGCGGGCGGACGGCGAAAAGGGGATGAACAGCGGCCCGTTTCAGGAAAAATGCCCAAGCTGCCGGAGCGCGTCTTCGCTCATCCGCTCCGGCGTCCATGGCGGATTCCATGTCACTTGGACGCGCACGTCGCGGACGCCGTCGATTTGTTCAAGCACCCGTTTGACGCCGCCGGCGATCGAGTCGTGAAGCGGGCAGCCCGGGGTCGTGAGCGTCATCAGGACATTGATATGCCCATCCTCGATTTTTAAGTCATAAATCAATCCTAAATCGACAACGTTAATGCCAAGCTCCGGATCTATGACTGTTTTCAGCTGTTGCAGGGCAAGTTCGCGGACATCCATCGTTTTTTTCCTCCTCATTCGCTTATTTTCGGAAAACTGCTAACATCGTGCCGGCAAAGGCGATGCTTAATCCAGCCAGCAGTGTTTGAGCGACGGCCAACAGCGGCACGCTCGCGGTCGCAAGGGAGACCGCCGCCAGCGTCAGGGCGGCGAGCCATAGGCGGCATTGAACGGCGACGGCCCGCTCGTTCATCATTTGCTTTAACGTCGGCACGTGTTGTTGGCCGACTTTTTCGCTGTAGCGGTGCGTCCACCATAAAAACGGCACGATTTTAAACAAATAGCCGATGATGCTAAACAGAATCCAGCCAACAATGAATAGATAAACAATGATGCCAAGCCACCGTCCACTGCCGACAACGATGGCGGCAAAGGCGGCAACGTGCAGCGCAAGGCCGATGGCCACCGCCGCCAAGGAAAATTGGAACGGGCGGTCAAGCGTTTTTTTCATCCGCTTTTGCAAAATGGCGCGGATATGCCAGGCGAAAACGGCGAATCCGCCCATGAGCAAGGCTGCACCGGCTGCAAGCCATGCGTGGCTTCGCAAGAATAAGCTGGCGAACGCCACAGCAATCCCGCTGATGTACAGCGCATAGACGTAACGCGCCGGCCGCAGCGAAAAGCCGTGGGCGAGCGAGAACATCGGCACCATTTTGTACGAAAAGCCTATGATGAGCAGTGTGAACCAGCCGCACAGCCCAAACAGCACATGCAAGCCGAACACCACTTCATGGTTGTTAGCGCCTTTGGCGGCGAAAAAGTGAAACGCCAAGAGCCCCCCGGCAGCTGCCGTCAGCAATAAAAACAACAGCGATGTGGCGACAAACAGCGTCATGACGGTTTTCGTTTCTTGTTTTCTTAACGTCATCGCCATTTGCCAGACGAATAGGATGATGCCAAAAAGCAGAAGCAAGCCGGGGAGAAACGCCCGGTTTGGCGCCGCCGCTAGACTTACGGCAAATGCGACAATGCCGACGGCGGTCACGGCAAACTGCCAAAAACCGAGCCGCTCGCTCCAAATCGGTGTCAAAAAGGCGACCGGAACGAGCTGGTACATCGCCCCCATGGCCGTCATCAATGCAAAGCCAAGCAACGCCAGGTGGGCCGCCGCCCACACGAACGGCAGCCGGAACGCGCCGCTGCTAAGTGAGGGAATCGCTCCAAGCAACATAAGCTGCGACGCGGCGAACGCCAACACGGCGAACATGATAAACGAGAACGGAAGACGGACGTCTGTTTCCGTCCCCGTGCGAGTAGGAAACACGTTGCTCATCCTTTCGTAATGCGGATTTCAAAACTGCCGTCTTCACGTGCGACCGTCTCGTGCCGGTAGCCAAGCTCGTCAAGCTGTTCGTACAAAAACATCGGTCGGCGATCGTTAATGATCGTCAGCGTCTCCCCAGGGTTCAGCTTAGCGAGGGCAGCGAGCGTCCGCATCATCGGCTGCGGCGGCTCGAGTCCGCGGTTATCGAGGATCATCGGTCATCCCCCCTGTTTGACAAACGTTACTCTCCAATGTTTTTTCTCGATTTGTTCGGCCTCGTACGTAAATCCTTTCGCTTTCATAATCGGAAACAACGGCAGCGGCTTGAACGGGGCGTGTAAAATGAACGTATCGCCCGGCTGCAGCGGCTTGATGGCGTTCATAATTTTTTCAAACGGTTCCCGCTTTTGCCGCAAATCTTCGCGTACATCGAGTTCAATCGTCACACCCATGCGCTTTCCCTCCTTTTTGACTATCATGATAATCATTTTCACTGTGGAATGTTGTGATATAGCTCACATCTTTCGGCCGAAACATGACATATTCCACTTTGGAAAAAAGGTTTCGTTTTCGTTTGAAAGGGCGGAATAGCATGTTCCAGAAAGATGGGCTTGCCGAAATGTTTGAAAGGAAACCCCATCAGCTCCATTGCGCATCCCGACCGGTGCCGGACGATGGGGAAAAAGGAGTTAGAAAAAGATTTCTTGTTCGAGCCCTTCGCGGTCAATCAAATAAAAGCCGTGTTCGTCGACGTCAATCAGCCCTTTCCGTTTCAGCTGGCTCAACGTCCGGCTGACCGTTTCGCGGGCGGTGCCGATCATATTGGCCAGCTCACGGTTTGTCACATGGGCGGTGAGACGGTGCCATTTCCCTTGTTTGACGGCATTCGTCCGCGTCAGCCGCAGCAAAAGCAGCACGATTTGTTCGTACGTATTATGGAGCACTTGCGCTTCGAGCCGATTTTGCAAGTCAACGATTTTTTCGCCCATGACGCGAAACAGTTTCATGCACAGCTCAGGGCTGGCCATCAGCACTTGTTCGAAATCATGGATCGGAATGGCGATCAATGTCGCTTCCTCGACCACTTCGGCGTGGGCCGGATAGGTGCCTTTTAAGAAAAAGCCGGCATGCGGAAACATTTCTCCCGTCTGCAAAATCGAAACGATTTGTTCTTTCCCGCTGAAGTCCGTTTTATAAATTTTTACCGTGCCGGAATGAATGAAATAGACTCGCTCGAGCGGGTCGCCTTGCATAAAGACAAACGTCCGCGGCTTGTAAACGCGCACGTGGGAAATGGCAACCAGCGAATCAAGCTCGTAATCGGACAGTTCACGAAACAACGGAACAGCTTTTAAGCGGTCTTTCATCCAATGGTTCGCCATGGCGTTCTCTCCTTTAACAAGGTGACAAACATGTGACAGCTGAGGAAATGTGACAAATATGTGACAGCTGTTTGTTGGAACAGACGGCGACGGTTTTCGAAAATCCGCGCCGTTTGGCCCTTTCTGCCTTCATTGTATAAATTCTCACACGTTGAAGCTGTGATATAAATCATAGTTGACATTTGTCTCGGCTCACAAACCGCCAAACGATCAGCGCGCTACAATGGGGTCGAACAAACGAGAAGGAGGTTGCCTCACATGGAAGTGAACCGAACGGTCCGTCCCAACATCCGGCCTGGGCGGCAAACGACCAACAGTTTTCTTAAATCGATTCTCATTTTCACTATTTTAATTAGCTTTACCGTCCTGCTCGTCGGCGGGTATTGGATTTTCAAAGAAATGGCGCCAAGGCCGAAAGAAGTGCGCAGTGAAAGCGGCCAAGTGTTGATGACGAAAGAAACGATCGTCGGCGGGCAAGCTGTCTTCCAAAAATACGGATTGATGGATTATGGCACGGTGCTTGGCCATGGATCGTATATGGGGCCGGACTATACGGCGGAAGCGCTGAAAGTGTACACGGAAGGCATGCAAGATTACAAAGCGAAAGAGCGGTATAACAAACCGTTTGCCGATTTAACGGACGATGAGAAGTCGATCATCCGTGAACAAGTGATGAAAGAGATGCGGAAAAACCGTTACAACCCGGTAACCGATGTGCTTGTCCTAACAGATGCGCAAGTCTACGGGTTGGAAAAAGTGCGTGACTATTACCGCGACGTTTTCACCAATGGTGACGGCTGGGGATTGAAAAAAGGATTGATCAACGAAAGCGACATGCCAAAAGCGGATCGCGCTTGGGTTGCGAATGGGGATCAAATCCAGCAAATTGCCGACTTTTTCTTCTGGACCGCCTGGTTGTCGAGCACGCTAAGAATTGGCGACGAGATTACGTATACGAACAACTGGCCGTACTATGAGGACGCCGGCAATACGATGTCGTTTTCTGCGGTATGGTGGAGCGGCGTCAGCGTCACGGTTTTGATTTTGTTTGTCGGGATCATTTTGTATGTGTTCTATCGTTACCAATTAAGCATGCAAGAAGCGTATGCCGCAGGGAAGTTTCCGGTCATCGATTTGCGGCGGCAGCCGCTGACTCCGTCGCAGGTGAAAGCGGGCAAATATTTCGTCGTCGTATCGGCGCTCTTTTTCGTCCAAACGATGTTCGGGGCATTGCTTGCCCACTACTATACGGAACCAGACAGCTTTTTTGGCATCAAATGGATCTACGACATATTACCGTTTAACATTGCCAAAGGGTATCATTTGCAGCTGGCGATTTTCTGGATTGCGACCGCATGGCTCGGCATGGGGATTTTTATCGCTCCGCTTGTCGGCGGGCAAGAACCGAAAAAGCAAGGGTTGCTTGTTGATTTGCTCTTCTGGGCGCTTGTTGTCCTTGTCGCCGGCAGCATGATCGGCCAATGGCTTGGCGTCAACGGCTATTTAGGAAACGAATGGTTCCTGTTTGGCCATCAAGGTTGGGAATACATTGAGCTCGGCCGTATTTGGCAAATCATTTTGGTGGTCGGCATGCTCCTTTGGCTGTTCATCGTCTTCCGCGGCGTCAAGCGCGGGCTGAAGCGGGAAAGCGACAAAGGCGGGCTCATCCACTTGCTGTTTTACTCAGCCATTGCCGTTCCGTTCTTTTACATCTTCGCGTTCTTTATCCAGCCGGACACGAACTTTACGATGGCTGACTTCTGGCGCTGGTGGATCATCCACTTGTGGGTAGAAGGCATTTTCGAAGTGTTCGCCGTTGTCGTCATCGGGTTCTTGCTCGTACAAATGAGATTGGTGACGAAAAAGTCGACGGTCAGAGCGCTATACTTCCAATTCACGCTTTTATTGGGCAGCGGTGTCATCGGCATCGGCCACCACTATTATTACAACGGTTCGCCGGAAGTATGGATCGCTCTTGGCGCGGTGTTCTCGGCGCTTGAAGTCATTCCGCTTACGCTCCTTATTTTAGAAGCGTACGAACAATATAAAATGATGCGCGACGGCGGAGTCAACTTCCCGTATAAAGCTACATTCTGGTTCTTGATTTCCACAGCGATCTGGAACTTGGTCGGTGCAGGGGTGCTCGGCTTTCTGATCAACTTGCCGGCGGTCAACTACTTTGAACACGGTCAATTCTTAACGCCGGCTCACGGCCACGGAGCGATGATGGGCGTGTATGGCATGTTTGCGATCGCCGTGCTCCTTTACTCGCTGCGCAACATTGTCAAACCAGAGGCGTGGAATGACAAATGGTTGAAGTTCTCATGCTGGATGTTAAACATTGGATTGGCCGGCATGATCGCCATCACGCTGCTTCCGGTCGGGATTTTGCAAATTAAGGAAGCGTTTGTCAATGGTTATTGGGCATCGCGTTCGCCTTCGTTCTTACAACAAGATATCGTCCAGACCTTGCTGCTTGTCCGCTTTGTTCCGGATACGATCTTTTTGATCGGCGTCGTCGCGTTGCTTGTCTTTGCCATCAAAGTGCTGTTCCATTTGCGCAAGCCAACGCACGGCGAAGGGGAAGAGCTGCCGGTGGCGAATTTGGCGGAAGAAGAATAACAAATAGGCACAGCGGAATGCCGCTGTGCCTTTCATTTGTGAACGTTTTCAACTACTTGCGACATTGATCGGGCTTGGCGTGTTCTTTCTCCTTTTGCTTTTCATGGCAGGGAAAACAGTACAACGTCTCCTTTCCTTCGCTGATGACGCCGTTTAAAAACCCATGCAAACAATGGATTGGCTTGCCGCATTGCGCACAAAAGCCAACAAGCTCTTCCAACCGCCATTTCTCCTTTCACGGGAATTGAAAATGTTCACCAGCCGACTGTGATGCTCGTCACTACCGTCCTAGGTGAAAGCGGCTATGATAAGTATATAATTCATTATACTACAAAGGAGGCCAACGTTATGAGCCAATTTGCTGCAAAAATCCATGCTCCGGATTATCCGCCGCGCGATCGCCATCCCGCGATTTTCCGGCTGTTTGACAGCCTAAAGCCGGGGGAAGTGATGGAGCTTGTCAACGACCATGACCCGCGTCCGTTGCAATACCAATTTATGATGGAGCGTCCGGATCAGTTTACGTGGGAGTACTTAGAGGAAGGGCCGGACGTCTGGCGGGTGGCCATCGGCAAAAAATAACTCATCTAGGATTTCCGTCGGCAGGCGGAAATCTTTTTTTTCGCCGGTTCGTATGGTACGGTAGGAACAGACGAGGTCCGGAAGGGGGATCGTGATGAAACAAACGATTGCCGGAGTGGTGCTGGCCGGCGGCCAGTCGCGCCGGTTCGGGCGGCCAAAGGCGTTCGCGTTGCATCAAGGCGCGCCGTTTTTCGCCTGGTCTGTCGCCGCGCTGGCTCCGATCGCCGATGAGTTGTATCTCATCAGCCATCCGGCGCTTGTCGGCGAGTTTCGTCGGCGAACGGACATCCCGGTGCTGCTCGATGCGGAGCGTTACCGCGGTTCTGGGCCGCTTGCCGGCATTTACACTGCCATGGAACAGAGCCGATCCGATTGGGTGTTCATCCTGCCGTGCGACATGCCGTATATGAACAAGGACGTAACGGAACGGCTCGCCGCCTATGCCGATCCGTCCTTTGACGCCGTCGTCCCGCTCCATGACGGCCGCCCGGAGCCATTGGTCGCCCTGTACCACCGGAGGCTTCGCCCGATGATCGCCAAGCTGCTCGATGCCGGCGAACGACGGATGGTTTCGCTTCTTGACGGCGCCCGCGTCCGCTATGTTGACGCCCAACCGCTTGCCGCGGATGAAACCGTATGGCGCAATGTCAATACGGAGGAAGAGTATCGGTAAGATGAGAGGATCCATCTTTTGCTGATCGGAAGAGCGGTCCTTGACCACCCGGCTCTTCACAACCAAATGTGCTTGATACAGAAAGACGCTCATGATGTGCAAGGTAAAAATGATTTCACCTGTCCAATAACGTTCCGTTGTCAATGAAAGGTCAATGATGAAACGGCAACAGTGCGAAAAAAAAGAACCGAACGACCTCGGATCTTTTGCGTTATTGGACTGGAGGTTGATTTTGGTCCATTGCTTTCGCCAATTCTGCCACTTCGGCGACAGTTAGCCCCGTTCGTTTCGCGACTTCGTGAATCGGCAGGACGTCAAGAAAGTTTTTCGCGATTTCGATGGCTTTTTGTTTTTCGGCTTCTTTGACCGCCTTCTCTTTTTCCTGTTCTAGAAGGCCGGTGAAAAACGGCTGCCACGAGCAAATCAGCGGCATCTCGCCAAAAAAGAAGGCTGATTTCGCCAGGTTTTTCTAACTGAGAAACAGATGGAATAGCACTATTTTGTACTAAATCACCGCCCCTCTAGGATCTCGGTGAAATTCATACGATCGGCGCCTTTTGCGAAAGCGGTCAAGCGCTCTTGATTACAGGGAGAAAGGTGCGCTCGCTCCATCGGTTCCGAAACAAGAAACTCGCCGAAATTCAACGGCGGCAAGCGAAATGCCAAAAAGGCTCCCGCCGCTGGAAGAAATACGAACGAGCCAAACGATACCTCTTATCCAAATCGGAACGTCAACTGCGGGATGCGCTTCATAAAACGACCAAGCCATTCGTCGATTGGTGCCTTGCGCAATCCGTGTCGGATGTGTACATCGGAAATGTCGAAGGAGTCGAGCGATACACGAGAAAGAAAAAGAAAGTCCACCGGAAACAAGCACAAAAACTCTCCAACTGGTCTTTTGGGAAAGTCAAGCAATATCTCGCCGATAAATTAGCCCAACAAGGTATTCGTTTGAAAGAAATTGATGAGTCGTATACAAGTCAGACATGTCCTGTCTGCCAAAAAAGACAAAAAGGTTCCCGGCGAATCTTTGCTTGTTCTTGCGGGTATCAAGAACATCGGGACATTCATGGCGCCCGCAACATTTTGAGCAAGGCGCTCTACCAAGAGATCGTTCCTTGGGATGTGCCAACGACGCTCACGTATCTACGGATTGCGTAAGCAAGAAGTAGTAGACGGGTGGGACCGCCCCATCGGTGACCTACCGATGTTGTTTACCGAATCGGTCGGGAAGACTTCCGATCCTCCTATCGAGCCGAAGAAGACCACCTTCTTCTGCGTTGAAGCTTCTTCGATCGAGTAGTAAGAAACTCCCACCTCTAAGCGAAGTGTAGGTGGGAGAGGTTCATTATTGAAGATACTTCAAATGGTTGTCAATGAATCGTTCGTTGCTTTCGTACTCAAGAAGCAAAATGGAATCGTCTTCGAGAAGAAACACGGTGTCGGCGCGTTTGTCATCTGCCCGTACAGACGGAAATTCGTTCGGCAGCAGCGCTTTGATTCGCGGGAGTCCGTGAAGTCCGTACACATCGAGGGCTTGGTTTTGGTACAATGCACTGAGCGATTTGAACAAAATGCCTTTGGCGTGGTATCTGGCATCGTCTCATCTACATTATATTATACCGCTTGTTCAGACGGCTGTCATCTCCGCTCGTGGCACGATCGCCGTCGGTTGTGGCGCCGCTGTGAATGTGATGGATATCACATAACGCGTCCAGCCATTGCGGTACAATGGAGGCCAAGGAGGGAATGGTATGCGCGATTTCAATGAAAATCCGTTTATTGTGATTTGGGAATTAACCAGGGCGTGTCAATTAAAATGCCTTCATTGCCGTGCCGAGGCGCAATATCACCGCGACCCGCGCGAGTTGACGTTTGAGGAAGGGAAAAAGCTCATTGACGAGATTTACGATATGGATCAGCCGATGCTCGTTTTTACCGGCGGTGATCCGCTCATGCGGCCGGATGTGTACGATTTGGCGAAATATGCGATCGATAAAGGGTTGCGCGTGTCAATGACGCCAAGCGCGACGCCCAACGTGACGAAAGAGGCGATCCGCAAGGCGAAAGAAGTCGGCTTGGCGCGCTGGGCGTTCAGCCTTGACGGACCGAACGCCGAGATTCACGACCATTTCCGCGGCACGAGCGGCTCGTTTGCTTTGACGATCCGTGCGATTCAATACTTGCATGAGCTCGACATTCCCGTGCAAATCAACACCGTCATTTCGCGGTACAACGTTCATGTGCTTGATGAAATGGTGGAATTGGTTGAGAAGCTGAAATGCGTTCTTTGGAGCGTCTTTTTCCTCGTCCCGACCGGAAGAGGAAAAGAATCGGATATGATTTCCCCCGTCGAGCATGAGCGGGTGTTCCGCTGGCTGTATGAAACGAGCAAACGTGTTCCGTTTGACATTAAAACGACGGCCGGCCAGCATTACCGCCGCGTTGTGCTGCAGGCGAAAATGCGCGAAGGAAAAACGGCGAACAACGGCATTCACTACGAAGATGTCTTGAATAAAGGATTAACTGGGCAAGTCGACGGGCTTGGCCGCGCGCCGAGAGGGGTGAATGACGGCAACGGCTTCGTCTTTATTTCCCATATTGGCGACGTCTACCCGAGCGGATTGTTGCCGGTCAAAGCCGGGAACGTCCGGGAAACGCCGCTGGCGGACATTTACCGGCATTCGCCGATTTTCCAAGACTTGCGCAATCCGGACAAATACAAAGGAAAATGCGGCGTCTGCGAATTTCGCCACGTGTGCGGCGGCTCGCGTTCACGCGCTTACGCCGTAACGGGCGACTATTTGGAAAGCGAACCGTACTGCATCTATATTCCGAAGGCGCTGCGAAACAAAGAAGCAAACCGCCGCTAGGCCAACGGGGGCGGCTGTCCCCGGCTTGGCTTGCCGCCCCCGGACGCAGCGGGGGCTTTTTTTTTTTTTTTTTTGCGGCGGCGGATGGATGAATGAGCGAGCGACACGGGCCGCTGGCCTGTGGCAAAAGGGGGGGCTTTGGCGTCTATTCGTGTTTGAGATCGACAATAAACGTTTCCGGCCCGGTCGGTGTCACGCTTCCCCCTTTTGGTTCGAGGCTCGCTTTAACTTGTTTGAACCGTTTGACGTCCTCGCCGGTGATCAAAATGCGCGATGCCCCATGGCGGATCGTCAATAGCTCTCCTTTCATCTTTTTGGCGCAAAACAAATCCATTTGGCTTTCTCCGGCGTATACGGAATGAAAAACAAGGAGAGGAGTGAAACATGGTGCAAAAACGAGCAGCGATGGTTTTTGTCATGGTGTTGACGCTCTTTTCCCTTTTTCTTCCGATCCTCCCGACATCGGCGGCGAGCGGTGTTGTTCTCTTTACGCCGTACACCGGGCTTTCCGTGACGCCGGGGGAGACGATCAGTTATACGGTGAATGTCATTAACAACAGTTCAACGATTGAAAACCTCACGTTTTCCTTTGATCACTTGCCGAAAGGATGGTCGACATCGGTCGTCGCCGGAGGGAGAAACATTGAGCAGCTGTCTGTGAGAGATGGAAAAGAGGAAGAGATCAATGTGGAGGTGACGGTGCCTCTTGATGTTGACAAAGGGGACTACCGTTTTTCACTTGTCGCGAAAGGGGGGAGCGGTGTCTCTAAATTGCCGTTGCTTGTCCGCGTGACGGAACAAGGTTCGTTTAAGACCGAACTGACGTCAGATCAAACGAACCTTGAAGGGCATGCCGATTCGAGCTTCACGTATGATGTCACGCTGAAAAACCGAACGGCCAAAACGCAAAATTACGCGCTAAGTTCGGCGGCGAAAAAAGGCTGGCAAGTTTCCTTCAAGTCAGGCGGCGATTCGATTACATCGGTCAAGCTCGAGCCGAATGAGTCCAAAGACATCACCGTAGAGGTGAAACCGCCGGAACAGGTGAAAGCGGGCATGTACAAAATTTCGATCAAGGCGCAAACGAGCGATACATCGGCCGAGCTGACATTAGAGGCGGTCATCACCGGCACGTATGAGCTGAAACTGACGACGCCATCAGGAAACTTGAGCACGGATGTGACGGCTGGAAATGAAAAGGTAGTCGATCTTGTCGTCAAAAACACCGGAAGCGCCCCGCTTCTAGATGTCAATATGACGGCCGACACTCCGCCTGATTGGGAAGTTGAATTTGACCAAAGCACGATCGCTCAACTGAATCCGGGCGATTCGAAGACAATCAAGGCGAAGATCAAAGCATCGGATGAGGCCATCGCCGGGGATTATGTCGTTAACTTCCGAGCGCAAACCGCGGAAGCGTCGGCGGAGGCTGTGTTTCGGGTTTCCGTCAAAACATCGACGCTTTGGGGCGTCGTAGCGGTGCTGATCATTGTCGCAGTGGCAGGAGGGCTCTACTATTTAGTGAAAAAATACGGGAGGAGGTAAGCATGGAGGCACCTACTGTCATCGAGCTGAACAACCTTTCGAAAAGGTACGGGGACTACCGGGCGGTTGACCGTTTGTCCCTCTCCATTCGCAAAGGGGAGATTTTCGGGCTTCTCGGCCCGAATGGGGCGGGAAAGACGACGACGATTTTGATGATGCTTGGGCTCACCGAGCCGACGTCCGGTTCGGTGAGCGTATGCGGCATCGACCCGGTGCGAAATCCGATTGACGTCAAACGGAAAGTCGGATACTTGCCGGATGATGTCGGGTTTTACCATCACATGACAGGCTTGGAGAACTTGCTGTATACGGCGGCGTTAAACGGCATCCCTCGCACTGAGGCGGAAAAGCGGGCATGGGAGCTGCTCGAGAAGGTGAATTTGACTGATGCAGCCCATAAAAAAGCGGGAAAATACTCGCGGGGGATGAGGCAGCGGCTCGGTTTGGCCGATGTGTTGATCAAGCGCCCGGAAGTGATCATTTTGGATGAGCCGACGCTAGGCATCGATCCAGAGGGGGTGCGTGAGTTGCTGCGGCTGATCCACGATTTGAGCCGCCATGAAGGCATTACGGTATTGCTGTCCTCGCACCAATTGCATCATGTGCAACAAATTTGCGACCGGGTTGGCTTGTTCGTTGATGGGAAATTGCTGGCCGAAGGGAATATGGAATGTCTCGCGCAACAGCTGTTTTTGCAGGATGCCTATGTCATCCATGTGGCCGCTTCACCGCTTGACGCCTCCTTACGGGCCAAAATCGAGGCGATTCCGGGCGTCAACAAGGTGGAGCGAACGGGAAATGGGGTGGACGTCTATTGTCAGACTGACGTGAGCGCTCATATCAGCCGAACGATCGTCGAGTCGAATGCCTCTCTGTTCCATCTCAGCCGCCGTGATTTCGGGCTTGATGAAATTTACCACCGCTACTTTGAGGGGAGGGAGGCACGTGAAGGCAAGTAAGGCCCAACAATGGGCAAAAGACATTTGGCAAGGGGCAAGACGATGGACGGAACGGGTGGAAGGCAAAGCAGCTAGGGAAACAAAGGAAACGGGCGGGACGGTGAGCGCCTTTGGGGCGATGGTGAAGAAGGAACTGGCTGATTACTTGACAAGCTGGCGCATTATTATTTTGGTGGCCATCATTTTATTGACGTGTTTCGGCTCGCTTTACACCGCCATGACAACGATTCGCGAGGCGCTCGATTCCTCGGAAGAGGCGAAAGAAATCGCCAAAGGTTCGTATTTGTTTTTAAAACTGTTCACCGTCTCTGACGGAACATTGCCTTCGTTTATCACCTTCGTTAGTTTTCTCGGACCGCTGCTTGGCATCGCGCTCGGATTTGACGCCATCAATTCGGAGCGGAATCGCGGGACGCTGAGCCGGCTCATGGCGCAGCCGATTCCGCGCGACTAT
This sequence comes from Geobacillus uzenensis, assembly GCF_002217665.1. Classification (NCBI taxonomy): domain Bacteria; kingdom Bacillati; phylum Bacillota; class Bacilli; order Caryophanales; family Anoxybacillaceae; genus Geobacillus; species Geobacillus uzenensis. The sequence goes on along the minus strand of NZ_NEWL01000007.1, from coordinate 49,332 downwards.
GTGATCAACGGCAAGTTTGTCGCCGCGTTGTTGTTGAATGCGGTGTTGTTTCTTTCCCTCGGCTTGCTTGTGACGGCATTAGGCATTTTGATCTTGGGGATTCCGCCTACTTTCGAAGAGTTTGCCCGCATGGTCTGCTTTTTGTTGCTATGCCTTGTGTATATCGCCTTTTGGCTGAATGTTGGCATTTTGTTTTCCGTCGTCTTCCGCCAAGCGGCGACATCCGCGTGATCGTCGCTCGCCGTGTGGCTGTTTTTCCATTTGTTTTACTCGATGATTGTTGAAATGTTTGCCAAATCGTTTTTGCAATCTAGTTCGATCACATCCGTTGAGCAGGCCGTCGGCCGGCAAGAATTGGTGCTCGGGTTGATGCGTCTGTCTCCGGGCTACCTGTTCAGCGAATCAACGGCAGCGCTGCTTTCACCGGATGTCCGGACGTTGGGCATCGTTACAGTGGAACAAACGGCTGGCGCCATTGCGGGGCCGCTTCCATTTTCGCAAAGCTTGCTGCTCATTTGGCCGCAGGCAACCGCCCTTGTCGCCGCCACCCTTATTTGTTTTGCGGCCGCCTATCTGCTGTTTATGAGGCAGGAGATACGGGCGAGCGGGTGAGCAATCCAAGGTGATGGCGATTCCATAGCCACCTTGATATTTACGTCACGATGGAATGTCCTTGAAGCAATGCAAAAAATCCCCCTACTAGGCAAGTGTCCCCGAAGGATGGGGGCACTTTTTTATGCCATAAATAAAATCATTCATTCAAGAATATTTTTTGTATCGATCCTTTAAGGATAAACGGTCTCCTAGAGCGTCCTCTTTGTTAGTTTTTCTCATACATACAGTGTATGGATAACCCAAAAATAAAGTTAGGGAGCCAATTTTGACAAAACAATGACACCAACAAAAAATGTGATAAACCTCACAAACATTCCTCCTTCGGTCACGTATGATGAAACTACAAACGATGCTTTGCATTTACGAGTAGAGTCGAGGGGAAAAAGGAGGGCTTTTTATGAATAAACAAAAAGCATTGCTGCCGATCACAACATTGGCCATGACGTTTTCATTCGCGGTTTGGGCCGTCTTTTCGCCGCTGGCGAGCACGTTTCAAGAAATGTACGGCCTGACATCGACGCAAAAAAGCATTTTAGTCGCCATTCCGGTGCTGCTCGGTTCAGTCATGCGCCTGCCGCTTGGCATTTGGACGGACCGGATCGGCGGACGAAGGCTGTTTTCGCTGCTGCTGCTGTTTTTAATCGTTCCGCTCATCGGCGCAGGGTTTGCGGATTCGTATGCGATGTTAATGTTTTGGGCGTTTTTCATCGGTATGGCTGGGACATCGTTCGCGATCTCGGTAACGTTCGTGTCGCGCTTGACTCCGCCGGAAAAGCAAGGAACAGCGCTTGGGATTAACGCGATGGGCAACTTCGGCACAGCGGTCGCCAGCTTTTCGGTTCCATCGATCGCTGCCGCTTTCGGGGTTTCGTGGGCGTTTTGGGGAATGATCATTCCGATCGTCATCATGCTTATTCTCGTTTGGTTTTTCACACCCGATATGCCGAAGCCAAAGCAACAAAAAACGATGCGCGAATCGCTGTCAGTGTTGAAATACAAACATACGTGGACATTGTCGCTGTTTTACTTCGTCACATTCGGAGCATTTGTCGCCTTTGGCATTTACTTGCCGTCGCTCCTCGTTGACTTGTATGGGTTGACACCGGTCGATGCCGGGATGCGCGCGGCTGGGTTTACCGTACTCGCCACACTCGCGCGGCCGATCGGGGGCAACCTCGGCGATAAAATCGGCGCCGAGCGGGTATTGACGTTCGTCTACGCTGGAATGACGATCGGCGCGTTGACGATCGCGTTTGGAATGGAAAACATTTGGATAATGACGGTATCCTGCCTGTTATTGGCGGTGATGTCCGGATTAGGAAACGGTGCGGTCTTCAAGCTCGTGCCGCAGCTGTTCCCAGCGGAAACGGGCGCCGTCACCGGCCTTGTCGGCGCATGGGGCGGACTGGGCGGCTTTTTCCCGCCGATTTTAATGGGCATCATCAAAGATGTGACTGGTTCTTACGTGCTCGGGTTTATGCTTCTTAGCTTATTTACGTTGATCTGCTTCTTATTGAATCGAATCGTCTTTGGCAAAAAAGCAGGCGAACCGGCAAATCGGTACGCATCGTAACACCTTAAAGAGGTCAAAAGCATGTGCTTTTGGCCTCTTTTTCATTTGGGAAGACGACGGATTTAACGAAAGAAAGACAAGTGACGGAGGCGGAGATGATCAAGAGGCGAAGGAGGGTTTTCCGTTAGCCAACGTGAGAACGCCCATTATCGTTTTCACAGTAGTGATAAAACGTATTGCTCACTGTTTCACAAACCCTTCAAATATGCGTGTTCATTGGTGATAAAAATCACTAGGGGGAAAGCGAAAATGGCGTACGCTCAAGGTGTAAACGAATTTCGCTAGAGGGGGGAAGAACGATGAACCGAAATGTATATGCAGTGTTGTCGACCGTGTTAGCCGCCTCACTTTTAGCGGCGTGCAACAGCGGGGGGGAACAGGTGAAGGCAGAAAGCAAGAACAAAACGGCAGCCACGCAACAGTCGGAGCCGAATGTTTTAGCGGCGCACAAAGGGGTGAATCAAGCACCGGTGCCGTTAAAAATGGAGCGGGTCGGCCCTCATGATGTCCACATCGAAATGACAGCGCAAATCACCGACATTGAAATTGACAAAGGGAAAATTTACAAAGCATGGACATTTAACGGTCAAGCTCCCGGACCGCTCGTCGTTGTCAATGAAGGGGATACGATCCATTTTACGTTGAAAAATATGGACCCGGTCGTCCCGCACAGCATGGATTTTCACGCCGTTCACGCTTCACCGTCAAAAGATTTTATTGATGTGATGCCGAACAAATCGGGAACGTTCACCTATCCGGCAAATAAACCAGGTGTGTTTATGTACCATTGCGGTACGAAGCCAGTCTTGCAGCATATCGCCAACGGCATGCACGGCGTGATCATTGTCAAGCCAAAAAACGGTTATCCGACCGACAAGGAAGTAGATCGTGAATATGTGCTCATCCAAAATGAATGGTATAAATACAACGATATGAACGATTTCCAAAACGGTGTGCCAAGCTATGTCGTCTTCTCGTCCAAAGCGCTCAAACCTGGTGATCCAAATACGAACGGGGACACATTTACCCTTAAAGAAAAGCCATTATTGGCGAAAGTCGGTGAGAAAATCCGCTTGTATATCAACAATGTCGGTCCGAACGAAGTAAGCTCATTCCATGTTGTTGGTACAGTATTCGATGATGTGTACCTTGATGGCAACCCGAACAACCATTTGCAAGGGATGCAGACGGTGATGCTTCCGGCGAGCGGCGGTGCCGTTGTCGAATTTACTGTCACTCGACCGGGAACGTATCCGATCGTTACTCATCAGTTTAATCATGCACAAAAAGGAGCCGTCGCCATGCTGAAGGTGACCGAAACCGGCGAAGACGACGGCGCGGAAACGAGCGGACATTGATCGATCCTGTTCCACAAACAAGATGGATGCCGCCCAAAGCCTTATATTTCTTAATTATAGAGAGATTGAGAGAAAACGAAGTGATGCATGTCACTTTCCATCAAAAAAGAAAAAAGCGTCCGCAGTTGTTTGTTGGCCGGCGCTTTTTGCATTAAAGGTAAGTCAACGGGTCAAAATGGCTTGATCGTTGCTTTGTCCGGGGGGAACGATCGGATAGACGTTTTCTTCCTCAGCAATATTGAAATCAAGCAAGACTGGCCCATCGTTTGTTAACGCGTTTTTGATGATCCTTTCCGCCTCTTCTTCCGAATCGGCTGCAGATCCTATGGCTCCGTACGCTTTGGCAAGCTTGACAAAATCCGGGGATGTAATCTTTACTGCTGAATAACGCCCTTGGTAAAACAGTTCCTGCCATTGACGCACCATTCCTAAGTAGCCGTTGTTCAAAACGGCGATTTTAATCGGGAATATGTCGAGATCGGGAGCGTATAAATGATCGTTCGGTGAGGGCCGTCCAATAATGACAAGGAGCGGTACAGAATCGCTTAAGGCGGTGGCGATTCCAGTAATGCTGTTTGTGATTCCCGACCCGATGATCGCCACGCCGAGTCTCCCTGAAGCGCGGGCGTAGCCGTCTGCGGCATGAACAACCGCCTGTTCATGTTTCATTTCGATATATGACAGGCAAGGATAAGAGTGTAGCGCATAACGGACAGGCAGCATGCTTTCATGGCAGCAGCCAAACATATGGGTGATCCCTTGAACAGCCAACGATTCGAGAAGTACATCGACTCCAAGGCGTGTAAGAGGATGAACCATTTCGTCACCTTCTTTTTAATTTTCTTATATTTTAAACAACTAATATGCGCAATGTATGTGAATATCGTCACATAGAAATATAAGGAATATCTTTTTTCGTTTCTGCATAATTTGTTCGTTGTTTGGAAATTGTAGGTGAATAGAGGAAATCGGTACAAATAGGGAAGTGAGATGATGAAATGAGCGGACCGTCACTAAGAAAATTGGAAGCGCATCGTTCTATTCATCATGGCGCCTTTGCCGAAGCGAAGCGCCTGACTGAACTGTTGGAAACATTGTATACCGATGGGCGTTGTGAGCATGCCGCTGAAGTGGCGGATGCCCTTGTAGAGCACTGGGAAACACGGATCATTGCTCATGCGGAAGCAGAAGAAGAAGGCTTTTACCGCGAAAAAGCAGAGGAGAGAAAGGAGTTGTCCGAAACGATCGCGCAGCTCAAACGTGACCATGACATGATGAGAACGTTAATTGCTGAAATTAGGCAGCGGTTGTCAGAACAGATTGACCGCGAGGTGTTGACCCGCTTTCACGCATTGCTTCACATTAACCGCATCCATAGCGCTGATGAAGAGGCATTGCTCTTTTAGTTCAAGGGAAAGAAAGGAGAGATAAACCAAAATGAACGAAAAACCTGCCCCGCTTTTGCGCAAACTGAAGTATTTCGGTCGGTCGGGAAAAATCGCCGGCCACGCCGAGTTGTCGCCATACGGGCGGGACGTAGAGAAAACATACCGCCGCCGCTGGCAACATGATAAAGTGGTTCGTACAACCCATGGGGTCAATTGCACAGGTTCGTGCAGCTGGAAAGTGCATGTGAAAGACGGCATAATCGCATGGGAGACGCAGCAAACCGACTACCCGACAACAGGCCCCGATATGCCGGAGTATGAGCCGCGCGGCTGTCCGAGGGGAGCGAGTTTTTCCTGGTATACATACAGCCCGCTTCGCGTCCGCTATCCGTATGTGCGCGGGGTGCTGTTGCGGCTTTGGAAAGAAGCGCTGCAACAAGAAGGTGATCCCGTAGCCGCGTGGAAGTCGATTGTCGAAGATCCGGGAAAAGCGAAACGGTATAAACGCGCCCGTGGAAAAGGCGGGTTCGTGCGGGCGAAATGGGATGACGTTTATACGATGATCGCCGCGTCACTGATGTATACGATTCAAACGTACGGGCCGGATCGCATTTTTGGGTTTTCACCAATTCCGGCGATGTCGATGGTCAGCTATGCGGCCGGGGCGCGGTTTTTGAATTTGATCGGCGGCGCCTTGCTCAGCTTTTATGACTGGTATGCCGATTTGCCGCCGGCTTCTCCGCAAATATGGGGGGAACAGACAGACGTCCCGGAAAGTTCAGACTGGTTTAACTCAAGCTACATGATTGTCTGGGGATCGAACTTGCCGCAAACGCGCACCCCGGATGCCCATTTTTACGTTGAGGTGCGCTACCGGGGGACAAAAGTCGTCGCTATTAGCCCTGACTATGCTGAATTTGTGAAGTTTGCCGACAACTGGCTGCCGGTGCAGCCGGGAATGGACGGAGCGTTGGCAATGGCGATGACCCACGTCATTTTAAAAGAGTTTTATGTCGATCAATCCGCTGATTATTTTTCTGATTATGTTAAAACATACACCGATTTGCCCTTTTTAGTCATGCTGAACAAACAGGGGGATCGTTATACCGCCGGCCGCTTTTTGCGGGCGAGCGACCTTGGCATGCCGCTTCAGTATGCGGAATGGAAAACGATTGTTTGGGATGAGCAATCAAAGACGTTTGCCGTGCCGAACGGGACGATTGGCCATCGTTGGGAGAACAGCGGGAATTGGAATTTGCAGCTGAACGATATGGACAATAAACGAATCGGAATCCGCCCGGCTTTGACGTTCCTTGGCCAGCAAGATGATGTCGTCGTCGTGCAGTTTCCGCACTTTGAGGCAGGAAATAAGACGGTGTTCGAACGCGGAGTGCCGGTCAAGGCCATTAAGCAAAACGGGGAGACGGTGTATGTCACGACAGTATTTGACTTGTTGCTTGCCAAAATGGGCGTCAACCGCGGGCTGCCTGGTGATTATCCGGCCGATTACGATGACATGAAGCCATACACGCCGGCATGGCAGGAGGCGATCACTGGCATTGATCGAAAGACGGCGGCGCAAATTGCCCGCGAGTTTGCCCAAAATGCCCTCGATTCCAAAGGACGCTCCATGATCGTCATGGGATCGGGCATTAACCATTGGTATCATTCCGATACCATCTACCGGGCAATTTTAAACCTTGTCTTGTTGACCGGATCACAAGGAGTTAACGGCGGCGGCTGGGCGCATTATGTCGGTCAAGAAAAAGTGCGCCCGCTTGAGGGCTGGCAGACGATCGCCATGGCCCGTGACTGGGGAGGACCGCCGCGGCTGCAAAACGGGACGTCGTTTTTCTACTTTGTCACCGAACAGTGGAAATATGAAGATCAAAGCATGGATGAACACGTCTCCCCGCTCGTTGACAAGCCGCGCTACCAACATGGCGGCGATTACAATTATTTGGCCGCCCGGCTAGGCTGGCTTCCGTTTTATCCGCAGTTTAACGCCAACAGCATTGCGCTAGTGGAACAGGCGAACGCAAAGACGAACGAGGAAGCGGTTCAATATGTCGTTCAGCAAATCAAAAAAGGAAACATTAAATTTGCCATTGAAAACCCGTCCGATCCGATTAATTTTCCGCGCGTGATGTTTGTCTGGCGCGCAAATCTCATCGGCAGTTCGGCAAAAGGGCATGAATACTTTTTAAAACATTTGCTCGGCACCCATCATGCGAATTTCAGCGAACAAAATGATGACTTGAAAACGAGTGAGATCGTTTGGGATGAGAACGCGCCGGAAGGCAAACTGGATTTAATGGTCAATATCGATTTCCGCATGGCCGGAACCGGACTGTATTCGGACATCGTTCTCCCGGCCGCGACATGGTATGAGAAGTATGATGTCAGCAGCACGGACATGCACCCGTTTGTCCATCCGTTCAATCCCGCCATTGCCCCACCGTGGGAAGCAAAATCGGATTGGGACTTTTTTAAAGGATTAGCCAAAACATTTTCTGAGCTGGCTGTCCGCTATTTTTCTAAGCCGGTGTCAGATGTTGTCGCTACCCCGCTGTTGCATGATACGCGCGATGAGATCGCACAGCCGTTTGGGGTCGTAAACGATTGGAAAGAAGGAGCGGCAGAGCCGGTTCCGGGGGTGAATTTCCCGCGCTTGCATATTGTAGAGCGGGATTATAAGGAAGTATACAACAAGTTTGTGGCGCTTGGTCCGATGGTTCGTGAACAAATCGGGGCGAAAGGGCTCAGCTGGGACGCCAGGGAAGAATACAAATGGCTACTTGATACGCTCGGCTCTTCGGCGTTGGAAGGTCCGTATAAAGATTGTCCGAGTTTGTTGACAGACCGGGATGCTGCCGAAGCTATTTTGGCGCTTTCAAGTACAACGAACGGTTCCTTAGCGCTCAAGGCATGGGGAGAAATGGAGAAAAAGACGATGCAGCCGTTAAAAGATTTAGTCATTGAGCGGGCTGAGGAACATATTACCTTTCAGGCGATCACTGCCCAACCGCGGCAAGTGTTGACCACTCCTGTCTTTAGCGGAAGCGAAACCGGAAACCGTCGCTACTCTCCGTTTACGACGAACGTCGAACGGTTGATTCCTTGGCGGACGTTGACAGGAAGGCAGCATTTTTACTTGGATCATGAGCTTATGTTTGAGTTTGGAGAAGAATTGCCGACGTTTAAAGCGCCGCTCAGAAAGCTTGCTTTTTACGGCCATGACCGGCGTCCGGAAGTCAGCGGCAAAGAACTCACTCTTCGTTATTTGACGCCACACTTTAAGTGGTCATACCACAGCACATACGGAGATACCCTGCCGATGCTGACGATGTTCCGCGGCGGTCCACATGTCTGGATGAACAAAGAAGATGCCGCAGAAGCCGGCATTGCTGACAACGACTGGATCGAAATGTACAACCGCAACGGGGTGGTCGTTGCCCGGGCGGTCGTCAGCCATCGCTTGCCGCGTGGGGTCGCGTTTATGTACCATGTGCAGGAACGTCATATTAACGTGCCCGGCTCGCCAATCAGCAAACTGCGCGGCGGCACGTTCAACAGCCCAACCCGCATCCATGTCAAACCGACGCAAATGATCGGCGGTTATGCACAATTAAGCTATGGCTTCAATTATTATGGACCGACAGGAAATCAGCGGGATGAGCAAGTGATGATCCGCAAACTTGAAAAAAGGGAAGTGGATTGGCTTGAGAGTTAGAGCGCAGTTCGGGATGGTCATGAATTTGGACAAGTGCATCGGTTGCCACACATGCAGCATTACATGCAACAATACATGGACGAACCGCCCTGGGGCGGAATATATGTGGTGGAACAATGTGGAAACAAAACCGGGCATCGGTTATCCGAAAGAATGGGAAAACCAGGACGGGCATAAAGGCGGCTGGGTGCTCAAAGATGGGAAGCTCGAGCTGCGCGCCGGCGGCCGGGTGAATAAACTGTTAAACCTGTTTTACAACCCGAATATGACGGTGATCGACGATTACTATGAGCCTTGGACATACGATTATGAACAGCTGATCAATCGTCCGGAAGGGGAGCACCAGCCTGTCGCCCGGCCTAAGTCACAGCTGACCGGCGAATACATGGACATCACGTGGGGGCCGAACTGGGAAGACGACTTGGCCGGGGTATATGAAACAGGAAAACGCGATCCGAACGTAAAAGGCATTGAAGAAAAAGTGAAATTTGAGTTCGAACAAACGTTTATGATGTATTTGCCGCGCATTTGCGAACATTGTTTAAACCCGCCTTGCGTCTCTTCTTGTCCGTCAGGGGCGATTTATAAGCGGGATGAGGACGGCATTGTGCTTGTTGACCATGACGCGTGCCGGAGCTGGCGGTTTTGTGTGACCGGCTGTCCGTATAAAAAAGTATACTTTAATTGGAAAACGCATAAGGCGGAGAAATGCACGTTTTGTTTTCCGCGTATGGAAGCAGGATTGCCGACAGTTTGTTCAGAAACGTGCGTCGGCCGGCTCCGTTACATCGGCATCGTGTTTTACGATTTGGATCAAGTCGAGGCGGCCGCTTCGGTCCAAGATGAAAAAGAGCTGTACCATGCCCATTTGCGCATCTTTTTAAATCCGTATGATCCAGACGTGATTGAAGCAGCACGTGAAGCGGGGTATACGGACGATTGGATTGAAGCAGCGCAACGCTCACCGGTTTATAAACTTGCCGTCGAGCAAAAGATCGCGCTCCCGCTTCACCCGGAATACCGGACGTTGCCAATGGTTTGGTACATTCCGCCGCTCAGTCCGATCATGGGGGCGTTTGACGGCGGGTTGGACGACATTCATCCGCATGTCATTTTTCCGGCGATTGACCAAATGCGCATTCCAATTGAGTATTTGGCTAATTTGTTGGCTGCCGGTGACACGGAGGTCATCCGCACGGTGCTGAAAAAAATGGTGGCCATGCGCAGCTACATGCGGGCGGTAAACCTAGGAAAAGAGCCAGACCGGAGTATCCTCGAGAAAGTCGGCATGGATGAACATACGGTCAAGGAAATGTATAAGCTTTCGGCTGTCGCGAAATATTCCGACCGTTATGTCATTCCGTCTTCCCATCGGGAAAAGGCCGGCAACGCGTTTTACGGTCAAGGGACGGCCGGCTATGCGTTTATGGAGTCTTGTTCCGGTTGCTCTGAATATGATGCGGAACGTTTTTACTCGTTTGATTGGGGGGATGAGGGTGGAAGAGCATCAGAAACTATGTAAGCTCGCTTCCATTTTGCTGCAGTACCCGGAACGAGAATGGCTGGAAGATGAGCAGCTGTTTTATGAAATTTCCAAGCTCGCCAACCATACAGCCCGCAAACGGTTTTTACAGTTTCTTGACCACGCGAAAACAAAAGCGATCGACGAGCTGTGCGAGCTCTATGTGCGAACATTTGATTTGAGCGATCGAACGACGATGTATCTTACGTACTACTTGTTTGGCGATCAAAAAGAGCGCGGCCAAGCGCTGTTAAAACTAAAAGAAGCATTTCGTCGTGCAGGTTTGGAATTGACAGAGGATGAGCTGCCGGATTACTTGCCGCTTATGCTCGAGTTTGCCGCTGTCGCCCCAGTCAACGATGCGAAAAACGTCCTTCTCGCCCACCACAAAGCCATCAAGGGGTTGGCGGACAGGCTGCAGGAGGTTAACCACCCGTATTTCTTTGTTTTGGACGGCTGTCTTGCAGGCATGGACGCATTTCTGGAAGAAACAAATGGGGCGGATATTCCAATGAGAGCGGAGGAGGCCACATGACGTTGCTTGACCAGTTCCTTTGGGTGATCTATCCGTATATTATGTTGACATTATTTGTTGCCGGCCATATTTACCGTTACAATACTGATCAGTTTGGCTGGTCGGCGAAGTCAAGTGAGTTTCTTGAGAAACGGCGGTTGCGTTGGGGAAGCGTTCTGTTTCATTGGGGCATTCTCTTCGTGTTTCTTGGCCATGTTGCCGGCATTTTAGTTCCAAAGGCATTTTATGAATCAATCGGGATTACAGAGGAGATGTACCATTTTGGGGCGGTCTGGTTTGGCGGCGCCGCCGGGGTCGCGACTGTGATTGGGGTGGTGTTGCTTTTATGGCGGCGGTTGAGCGTTCGCCGCCTTCTCCGCCATAGCAGCAAAAGCGATCTTGTTGTATTGCTGCTATTAACGATAGTCATTTTGACAGGGTTTACAAATACGGTTGGATATACAGCGACCGGTGGGACGTTTGACTATCGGGATACGATCGGCCCTTGGTTTCGCGGTATTTTAACGTTTCGGCCGCTGCCGCAGCTCGTCAGCGATGCGCCGATTGGATTTCAAATTCATATTCTCTCTGCCTTGCTGTTATTTGGCATTTGGCCGTTCACCCGCCTCGTTCATGTATGGAGCGTCCCGCTGACATATTTAAACCGGCATTACGTCGTCTATCGCCGGATGCGGGCGAAAAAAATTTAGTGAAAGAGCAGGGCTGTCCATAAAGAGCCGCTTGGCAACTCTTTTATGACAGCCCGCTAAATTTCATTCAATGCAGCAAATATCTGGTGGGCAATCTTCGCATTGGATTTCCGTTTTTAAATAGTTCAAGTCGTGGATGGTGATTCTCCCCCTCTTCATGGAAATAACCCCATCTTGCTTTAACGCATTGAGCATCCGATTGACGCTTTCGCGTGTCGTGCCGCAAAAGTTGGCTAAGTCTTGGTTTTTTAACGTCACATCAATGAAAATACTCCCATCTTCAAGCGGGACGCCATAGCTGTTGCATAGGCGAATGAGCGTCGAATAGAGCGCCCCTTTTTTGCCGTTCATCATCAAGTCGCGAAACTTCGTCTGCGTCCGCCGGGCATGCTTGCTCATCCAGCGCATATATTCAAGGGTAAGGGTGGGATTGATCAGCAACTGCTCTTCGAGTTCGTTTTTATTCATCACCGCTGCCTCGCCCGGTTCAATCACTTTGGCGGTCAATAAATAGCGCGGGTCGTTCGTAAACAGCGTCAGCTCGCCGACAATTTCCCCGCTTCCACAAATGCGGAAACACATTTCTTTTCCGTCCGGGCAAATTTTGCTTACTTGCACTTTACCGGAAAGAATCAAATACAGCTCATTGGCCGGCATCCCTTCTTGAAACAAAAACGAATGTTTGCGAAGCGGAATCACTTTTTTCGACGATTGCAGCCACGAGCGCAAGAGGGAAAAATCGCGTTTCTCCACTGGTTGGCTTGGCCGTTGCATGATCGACACCTCCATTTGTTCGGCTGCTTCTATTGTAAAAAACATCACAGTGAGGACAGAGTGAAAAAAATCACCGTTTGTCACTTTTTTTGTGCAGGTTGTCACAAATTTTTCTAAACCGGATTTCCCCGCCCATATGATACAATCAATGTGAGCAGTGTCACAGCGTTTGCCTGCTCGTTTCCGTATAGTAGGATGGGGATATAGCAAAGAGAGGTTGATTCATGACATCGTTTTGGTCACCGGTTTGGTTATCGATCAAAGTATCGCTCCTCGCTGGCTTGATTGTCGCGGTCTTAGGGACAGCGGCGGCGAAGCGGATGGCGCGCCGCCGGTTTCGCGGCAAGACGTTGGTGGAGACGGTGTTTATGTTGCCGCTCGTGTTGCCGCCGTCGGTCGTCGGTTTTTTGCTCGTCGTCTTGTTTGGCCGACATAGTCCGATGGGCCAGTGGATCGAGGCGTCGTTTCATACGACCGTACTGTTTACGCCTGGTGCCGCGGTGATGGCCGCCGTGGTCGTGTCATTCCCGCTCATGTATCAGGCGGCCAAAACCGGGCTCGAAGCGGTCGATCCAACCATTGAAGGGGCGGCGCGCATCGATGGGGCGAATGAGCGCCAAGTCTTTTGGCATATTTCGCTGCCGCTTGCCAGACACGCACTATTATCCGGAGCGGTGCTGTCGTTTGCCCGCAGCCTCGGGGAGTTTGGCGCAACACTCATGTTTGCCGGTAATATTCCAGGAAAAACGCAAACGATCCCGACCGCCGTCTATATGGCCATGGAGTCGGGGCGGATGGAGGTAGCGTGGGCATGGGTGGCGGTCACGATCGGATTGTCATTCAGTTTATTGGTCTTTGCGACGAAACTCGGTCGTTTACGAGAATAAACAAAGCCGCCTGGCAACATCATGAGGCGAACGAAACAGAAAGGAGGGAGCGCGATGAGCGAGCGCAACCGAACGAACGTCATGGACCGCCTGTCCCGCCCGCTTCGCGACTTGCGGTTATCAGTGATCGACCAATGCAATTTTCGCTGCGTCTATTGCATGCCGGCCGAAGTGTTCGGGCCGAATTTTCGCTTTTTGGCGGAAGGCGAGCTGTTGACGGTCGAGGAAATGGCGCTTCTTTCGGAATGCTTTGTCGAGCTTGGCGTCGAAAAAATCCGCTTGACGGGCGGCGAACCGCTCTTAAGGCGCGATTTAGACGCGCTCATTGCGCGGTTGTCTGCGATTCCCAGCCTGCGCGATATCGGCTTGACGACCAACGGCGTCCATTTAGTGAAATGGGCGCAGCGGCTGAAAGAAGCCGGGCTAAAGCGCGTCAACGTCAGCTTGGATGCGTTGGATGATGACATTTTCCGCAAAATGAACGGCATCGGCGTCGGCGTCGCCCCGGTGTTAAAAGGTATCGAAGCCGCCCGGGCGGCAGGGCTCGGCGTCAAGGTGAACATGGTCGTCAAAAAAGGGTGGAACGACTCGCAAATCGTGCCGATGGCGGCCTATTTCAAAGAACAAGGCATTCCGCTCCGCCTCATTGAATTTATGGACGTCGGCACAACGAACGGCTGGGATTACTCCCATGTTGTGACGAAAAAAGAGATGTATGAACAAATCAACGCCATACATCCGCTCGAACCGGTTGAAAAAGCGTACTTCGGCGAAGTGGCGAGCCGCTATCGCTACGTCGGCACGGAGGTGGAAGTCGGCTTTATCGCCTCAGTGACGGAAACGTTTTGCCGCAGCTGCACGCGGGCGCGCATTTCTGCGGACGGGAAGCTGTATACGTGTTTGTTTGCCTCGAAGGGCGTATCGTTGAAAGACAATCTGAGAGCTGGGGCGACGAAAGAGGAACTGAAGTCGTTGATCACCGCGGTTTGGAACCAGCGGACAGATCGCTATTCAGAAGAACGGACGGAAGAAACGGCGAAACAACGGACGAAAATTGAAATGTCGTATATCGGTGGGTAACAAAGAAGCAGGGCCGCTCTTTCCAGCGAAGAGCGGCCCTGTTCTTTATCGTTCAATGCGCCTGCCTTTGCCTTAGAAATGGGGGAAGGGTTTGCTTGCTTATGCCTTCACCGCTGCCAGCACGCGCGGGAAGAGGACGTTGTTTTCTAAATGGATGTGGGTAAACAAATCTTCTTCGAGCGCCGCCAGTCGATTGTAAACGAGCCGATACGTGCCGCACGCGTCTTCCGGCGGGGTGAAGTCGTTGGTGATGTCGCGAATGTCTTTGATCAAATCGCCGGCGACCTCATGCTCATTGACCAGTTCGCGAACGGCCTGCTCGACTGCCTCCCGGTTTTCCGGCGAGGGGTTGTCGGCAAATTGGAAAATGAGCGGGAATGCTCCTGTTTCTTCTTTAATCAAGTGTTGCTCGAGCTCCGTTTTTAACTCATGAAACAGTTTATGCACGCGGGAAAGGTGCGGGTGGTGCATGCCGTGTACGCGCAATACTTTTGTGACATATGGGCTGAGCTGCGGCAGTTCCTCGTTCAAATAGCGGTGGTGCGTGTTGATGATATGATCGACCAAGTCGGTCAGCGGCGCTTCGCTCCAGTTTCCGGTCGGCTTGTTTTGCGCCTCTGCATAAAGGGTGTTCAGCTCGCGAAGGAGCGCTTCGCCATCGAGTCCGCGCTCTTCGATCGCTTCTTTTAACGGGCGCTGTCCGCCGCAGCAAAAATCGATGCGTCGCGCTTTAAACAAATCAGCCGCTTTCGGAAATTGAGTGACAATATCGCCAATCAATGATTGTTCAGTAAACCGCTGTTCCATTCATCATCCCTCCATTGATCCAATCGTTACAGCTTCAGCATACCGTGTTTTCCACAAAGGTGTTGTGACGGATCTCACATACGTAAAAAAAAGTGGACATCGATCTATGTGACAAACATCACAACAGCCCGTTTCTTCTTTATCGTACAATGAAAAAAAGCAGACTTTTGCTGATTCTTTTCGGAGGCGGTGTCTGCTTTCATGGACGAGAACGGACATGTTCAGCAGAGAACATACAGCGTGTTGACAACAGAAGCCAATCAAGAGCAGGAAAAGGGGAGACAAATATGTGGGCGTTGGTGAAGGGAAGGCAGTGGGAGGAGGAAAAAACAGAACTGGAGCGGCAACTCGCTGAGATGAAAGAAGAGCTCACGAGACAAAAGGAAGCCATTCATGAGACGGTGGCAGACCTGCTTGGGGAGCTGCAGGAAATCGTTCACCAGCACGAGGTGGTCAACGGGCAACACCATGTATTAGGCCAACTGGTTGACCGAACGAAAGAAAAGGTTGATAATGTCAGTACGCTCAGCAAGTCATCATATGCGATTTCCGACCGTCTGTGCGAACAAGGGAACGCGTTGGCGGAGACAGCGGGCCAGATGGTCGCAGCCGCAAAAGAAGGCATCCGCATGTCGGAAGAAATGGAGCAGGCGATGGGGCGGCTCGGCAGTGAGATGGAAACGACATCGGCCGCGATGCATCGGTTGCGCGGCCGCTCGCAAGAAATTGAACAAATTGTGAAAGTGATCAAAGAAATCGCTGGACAGACGAATTTGATTGCGTTAAACGCCTCGATCGAAGCCGCCCGCGCCGGGGAGCATGGCAAAGGGTTTTCCGTTGTCGCTGCTGAAGTGAGGAAATTGGCTGAGCATACGGCGGACAGCACCGAAACGATTCACCAGCTAACTGACGCTGTGCAGCACGAAATCGAGCGATCGCTCGAGCAGACGGAAGTCATTTCGTCCTTGATCGAAACGGTTGTCCAAATGAGCATCCATACAGCGCGGAAATGGTCGGCGATGATGGAGTTGATCGATCGAGTCGAAAATCGGGCCCAAGACGTGCTAAACTATATTCAGGAACAATACCGCTATGCGGATAAAGTGAGGCAAGAGCTCGAACAGTCGGCCGCTTTGTTCGGCGAGACGCGGGAGATGATTTTGCAACATATCGCCGATGCGAGCGTCGTTGATGAAAAGTTGGCGGGAGGCATAAAACAACTGCAACAATGGCAACAACGGTAAAAGAAAGATTATCGTTGCCGCCAGGCGTATGATCGAAAGGAGAGAGAGAGATGGTTGAAAGACGAACCCCGATTCCTGTAGCGGAAGCGATCGATCGGGTGATGCGTTACGCCGGAGTGGGAGAAGAGGAAACGGTGCCGCTTCGCCAGTCGTATGGCCGCTATTTGGCTGAAGATTTGCGCGCTGACCATGATGTGCCGCCGTTTGATCGCTCCCCGTATGACGGATTTGCCATTCGCGCCGCCGATTCGGAAGGAGCGGGGCTGGATCGTCCGGTCGAGTTTGAAGTGATCGAAACGATTGGCGCCGGACAAGTGGCGGAACAGCCCGTTGGTCCGTTTCAAGCGGTGCGCCTGATGACCGGAGCGCAAATTCCACAAGGGTGTGATGCGGTCGTCATGTTGGAGCTGGCCAAACAGTATGAACGGGATGGAAAAACGTATATGTCGATTAAGCGCCCGTTCCGCCCTGGCGACAACATTTCATTTCAAGGAGAAGATGCCAAAAAGGGACAACCGCTCGTCGAGAAAGGAACGCGCATCAATCCGGGAGTGGCGGCGCTGTTGGCGACGTTTGGCTACGCCGAAGTGAAGGTGGCGAAAAAGCCGCGGATCGGCTTGTTTGCAACCGGCAGCGAGCTGCTTAACGTTTCTGAACCGCTCGTTCCGGGAAAAATCCGCAACAGCAACGCCTACATGATTGAAGCACAGGCGCTCAAAAGCGGCGCTGAGCTGATCTATTTTGGCCAGCTGGCCGACGACCTCGACGCGTGCTTTCACGCCGTGCGCGAGGCGCTCGACCAAGTGGACATGCTCGTGACGACCGGCGGCGTCTCGGTCGGCGATTACGACTATTTGCCCGCCATTTACGAGCGGCTGGGGGCGAACGTTTTGTTTAACAAAATCGCCATGCGCCCGGGGAGCGTGACGACCGTCGCGGAGTGGAATGGCAAGCTGCTGTTTGGCCTCTCCGGCAATCCGTCGGCGTGCTACGTCGGCTATGAACTGTTTGTCCGCCCGGTCGTGCGGACGCGCTTGTTTTCCCCCAAGCCGTATTTGAAAAAAGTGAAGGCCACGCTCGGCGCCGATTTTCCAAAGCCGAATCCGTTCACCCGCTTCGTGCGCAGCCGAGTCGAAGCGATTGACGGCCGGCTGATCGTCAAACCGGTCGGCATGGATAAGTCGAACATCGTCACCTCGCTCGCGGCGGCCAACGCCTTGATGGTGCTGCCGGGCGGGACGAGAGGGTTCGCTAAGGATGACGAGGTGGACGTATGGCTGCTCGATGATGATGAGGGATCGAGCGAATGAACGTCTGGCAAGTTGTCGGCTATAAACATACGGGCAAGACGACGCTCGTCGAAAAATGGGTGGCGGCCGCCGTCCGGGAAGGATGGCGCGTCGGGACGGTAAAGCATCACGGCCATGGAGGCGAGCCGGCACGGCCGGAAGGCGTCGATTCCGTCCGTCATGAGCGGGCCGGGGCGGTGGCGACAGCGGTGGAAGGGGATGGGCTGTTGCAGCTGCATCTCCGCCGCCCGTTGTGGCGGTTGGATGATGTGTTGGCGCTTTATGCGCCGCTTCGACTGGATCTCGTGCTGGTCGAAGGCTATAAGCAGGCGCCCCATCCGAAAGTCGTGCTCGTGCGCTCCGAGGAAGATTGGGCGTCGCTTCAGCACCTCGCCAACATCCGCGCCGTCATCGCCTGGGAGCCGCTTTCCCGGCCGCTGCCGCACCCTGTGTTTTCGCTGGCTGATGAGGCCGCATATATCCCATGGTTGATGAATGAGGTGAGAAGAGGGACATGACGGAATCGTTGTTTGCCATCACGTCTGAACCGATTTCGGTCGAAGACGTGATGAAAAAAGTGATGCGCCCGGAAGCCGGCGCGGTCGCCGTGTTTGCCGGCACGGTGCGTGAATGGACGAACGGCAAGCGGACGCTCTTTTTGCAATATGAAGCGTACGTGTCGATGGCGGAGAAAATGCTGGCGCAAATCGGGGCGGAAATTGCGGAGAAATGGCCAGGGGCGAAAACCGCCATCACCCACCGGATCGGGCGGCTTAAGATCGGCGACATCGCCGTCGTCATCGCGGTTTCCTCGCCGCACCGCGCCGAAGCGTATGAGGCGAACCGCTATGCCATTGAGCGGATCAAGCAAATCGTGCCGATTTGGAAAAAAGAGCAATGGGAGGACGGAAGCGCCTGGGTGGGCGACCAGTTGGAAACAACGGCGTATCCGTCCGGAAAACCGGAGGTGAAAGAGGAATGATCCGTCTATTGTTTTTCGCCCATTTGGGCGAGCAAATCGGCGAGCGGGAAGTGATGTGGCCGCACGTTCCGGAAACGGTGAAAAAACTGAAAGACGAAGTGGAAGAGCGCTATGGCGTCTCGCTCGGGCGCGTCATGACCGCGGTCAATGAGGAGTATGTCCGCGACGAAGCGCCGCTTCACGCCGGCGACACGGTCGCCTTTATTCCACCGGTAAGCGGAGGATGAGACGGATGGCGAACAAAAGCAAATGGGTGATGCCAAAACAACACGGCGCCTGGGCGATGCTCATCATCCCGTTCTGGCTCGGGGCGTACGCCGGTGGGCTTTCGTGGATTCACGCGCCGCTCTTTGTCGCCTGGCTTGCGCTCTATTTGGCGACGTATCCGCTCTTGATGGCGGTGAAAACGAAGCGGAAAGAGCCGTACGTGCCCGCCGCCGCCCGCTATGGCGCCATCGCCGCGCCGGCTCTGGCCGTTTCCCTTTGGCAGCGGCCGGCTCTTGTTCTCTTTGGCTTGGCGATGATTCCGTTTTTCCTAGTAAACATCTACTACAGCAAGAAAAAGAACGAGCGCGCTTTCTGGAATGATGTTGCGGCCATCGCGGCGTTTTGCGTCGGCGGCTTGGGCGCCTTTTATGTCGGGCGCGGGGAATTGACGTTGGAGGCGTTCGAATTGGCCGCATTTTCCTTCCTTTTTTTCATTGGCAGCACGTTTTACGTCAAAACGATGATTCGCGAAAAGAAAAACGAGCGGTACAAATGGCTGTCATGGGGGTACCATGCCTTGTTGATTGCCGGTCTCATTGCCATCGGCGAGACATTTGCCGTTTTGGCCTACGCGCCGAGCGCCATTCGCGCTGTCTACTTATACGGAAAATCGCTGCCGATCATGAAACTAGGCATCTTGGAAATCGCCAACGCGGCGTACTTTTTCATTGCGATGATCGTGCTCTACTCTTGAGCGAACCCCAAACGGGAGGCATCCATGACCGTTTGGGGTTTTTCGTTTGGTTAGGCGGGATTGCTTTTTTATAGCCGTTTGCGAAAGAAACAGATCCGTCCGAGGCGTATCAAGGGGCGGCGTTTCAAGAAGCGCTGCGGGCGCTGGAGTACGTGAAACGAACCCGGGGGAATCGGGCTGTTGATTGGGGAGCCGGGGGCGGGCAAGACGTTCGCCCTTCGGGCGTGGAAGGAATCGTTGTCCCCTTCGTTGTATCATGTGGTCTACTTCCCGTTATCGACCGGAGGCGTGATGGATTTTTACCGTGGACTGGCCTTGGGATTAGGAGAGGAACCGAAGTACCGCAAGGTAGACCTCTTCCGCCAAATCCAGCAGGCGATCGAGCGATTGCATCATGAACGACGGATCACGCCGGTGTTCATTTTGGACGAGATGCATTTAGCAAAGGATGCATTTTTACAGGACATCGCCATCTTGTTCAACTTTGAGATGGATTCGACCAACCCATTTGTCTTGATGTTGGCCGGGCTGCCCCATTTACAGGGGAAGCTGCGGCTCAATCAGCACCGCCCTCTCGATCAGCGGATCATCATGCGATGCCGGATGGGGCCGCTGGAGAAGGAAGAGGTGGCGGGCTACATCGAGCATCGGATGAAACAGGCCGGGGCGAAGCATCCGATCTTCACCCCATCGGCGTTAGAGGCGATTGCCCTGCAATCACGTGGTTGGCCTCGTGTCATCAACACGTTGGCCACGACGTGCCTGTTATACGGGTATCAGCTGAAAAAGGACGCCATTGACGAAGAAGTGGTGCGCATGGCCGCAGAGGAAATGGGGTATTAGCACGAAAGGGGCCGAATCGGCCTCTTTTGTGCTTTCTCTTTTCCATCGGTCCATCAGGCGCGCTGGAAATCTTCATCTGAAAGAGCGTGCAAACGTTCCGAAAGAATGTGCAAAATCCGGAACAATCCGCAAAAATTTTGCACATTATTTCCGAATCCGCCTGAAATAATTTGAAAAAGGGATTCTGAAATAATGTGCTAATTTACATTTTTTAAAGGTACGGTCTCTGCAAAAACGTATAGTTGGGACCCATACGAGTGGGAATGACCGGAGCAATCAGGTCTTTTTATTTTTGTCTAACCGTTTTAATGAAATAAAAAAACCGATTTCCCAGTCAGGGAATCGACTTCGAAAAATCTTATTTCAACTAACCCACCTAATAGTTTAAGAATATTTTTTATGGTTCACTAATCCCCATTGCCAATAGCAAAAGAAAAGCAACGGCCAAAACCGCTCCATTTCCTATCAAGCTGATAATTAGCAGAAAGAAACGTTTAGTCATCAAACACGATAACGCCGCGAATAAAATACCAATAATTGATAAGATACCATAAATTATGATCACGAAATAAATATCAGCATTTGGACCTCTTTCGACATAGAAAATAATGATACTTATAATTACAGGCAACGTAACTATTCACCCCAGTGCTAGTGTATAAAAAAGCCCAGCACAAATAGGGCATTTCGGTCATAGAAAATGCCCTAGGTAGCGGAAAGAACTCGATCGATCGTTTCGCCTGCCAACAGAAGACATAATTAACCAAGTCGCCAATCCGTTTCAAAAAGCAATGATTGTCTGCATGAGCCGGCGCATTGCGGTGGATTTGTATAATTATCTGAGAGAGATTCCAGAATGCCCTCCTGTTGAAGTGATTATGACAGGGGATGTATCAAAGGATCCTAAAGAGTGGCGCGAAGTCCAGCCGGGAAGCAAATATGCGCATATTAAATCGAAAAAAGAACAAGAAGAAGTGAAAGCCAAACTTCGTGATCCAGAAGATCCGTTGAAATTTGTCATTGTCGTTGATATGTGGCTGACAGGAATGGACGCCAAACCGCTTTCTTATCTTTATGTTGATAAGCCGATGAAGGGACATAACCTGATGCAAGCCATTGCCCGTGTAAACCGCGTGTTTCCGGGGAAAGAAGGCGGTGTCGTCGTTGATTACATTGGCATTGCCACCTCTCTGAAAGAAGCAACTCATAAATATACGCAAAGCGGCGGTACGGGAAGTCCTACTTATGATATTTCCGAAGCCGTTAACATCTTTATGAATCATCTGGAGACAGTAAGGGGATTTATTCCAAGCAAGATTGATGTGCAAAACTGGCGGGCAAAACCAAAGATAGAGCGCGAAGACTTCATTGCAGATCTTGTTAACATTCTTTTAAATCGAGATCCCGAGGAATATATCCAAGCAGCCACCAAACTAGAAAAATCGTATCAGTTGGTGAAACATCAGCCGGAAGTACTTGAACTTGCAGATGAAGTCATGCTCTATTTAATGATGAAAGCGCAGCTTCGCAAACATTTACGCCCGTCTACTCGAGGATCTAAGGAAAACAAAACATTAGAAGAGCGATTATCAGAACTGATTGACAATAGTCTATTAGCGAAAGAAACTGTTGACATTTTCCAAATAGCAGGGATTGAACGCCCAGATATCAGCATATTGGACGAAGCGTTCTTAGCAGATTTAACGAAAAAAGAGCATGTAGACTTGCGCTTAAAGTTGTTGAAAAAACTTTTAGAGGACCAAATCAAAGTGACATTTAGCCAAGGAAGCCCACAGTCAAAGGCGTTAAGCGAACTTCTAGAGAAAACGTTAAGGGATTATCATAATCGTGTTATTCAGGCTGCCGATGTGGTCAGGGTTATGATTAACATGCGCAAAGAAATGGAAGAAGAAATACGCAGGCGACACGACTTGGGGCTGTCAGAGGAAGAAATTGAATTTTACAAAGCAATCACGGCTATGGAGCAGGAAGCGTTCTCAAACGAGTTTCTTGCGAGTTTAATCCATAAGGTGGTCAACGCCTTAAAGAAACAATTAGCCGTAGACTGGACGAGTCCTCACCGCCGCGATGTCTATGCCAAAGTGAAATTAGCTGTCAAGCAAGTGCTCATGAAGGAGAAAATTACGGGACAACAATTGCAGTTCTTAACAAATAAGTTCATGGAGCAAGCAGAACGACAATATAAAAACTGGCCGATGAATGCGTGATCATGCAATAAATGGTCTATTTGATGAATGGAGCCTAAAAGTTATGCAGTCGGCTAGTAACAGGTGTAGATTTCACTATAAGCAAGCATTACGATTTTTTGCAACCTTTTTCGTTCTAGCATCGAGCTTTTGAAAGCCAGTTCTGTCGGGAAAATTTTTATTTGTTTTAGTCGCCTCTCGTTTTCTTATGTGTCAGGGGAACTGAGGGGCGATTGATTCACCTGGTCATTGTTCAGAACAGGTGCACTAGCGTATAAATTCTGTAACTAAACCGCTATTTTAGTATAAAATAGGGATGCAAGTTACTGTCTATAAATATTAGGAGTGTATACCAATGAATGAGGCCAAATATTCTGTCCTGCTATTTTCATCTGATATTCGGCAAATACGAGCAAGTGAACTTCGGCAATATATCCAAAGCGGCCGCAAGGTGTATTTGCTTGCGTTTGATGATCCGCAAGAATTATTAGAGGATCCGATTTTGCATGAAGCATATAAGAAAGAATTGCTCCAAGTTTCTATTGTTCGCTATGCACCAGAATGGGAACGGGTATGGGCAGTGATTGAAGATGGCAAAGTTAAAGTTAATGACTCTCAATTATTGGATTATCTTGATCAAAACAGTGCTTTTAATAAAGGGCAGTATGAACTCGAACATGCCTATAGCCGCGGACATTATATTGTGAAGGCAGGAGCAGGCACGGGAAAAACGACGACGATGATCAACCGGATCATGTTTCTCAAGCATATGCAAGGGGATCTCAATTTGCGTTCAGTTGTCATGATCACGTTCACAAACGAAGCTGCTTCCAATATGCGTTCAAAGTTGTTAGAAAAGATAAAAAACTATTACGATTTGACGAAGGATAAAAAATATTTAGAGTGGATGGAAGAAGCAGGACGGATGTTTATCGGCACCATTCACTCGTTTGCTAGGGAGTTTCTCGTGACAGAAGGGCAAACGCTAGGTTTTTCGCGGTTGATGGAAGTGAGGAGTTATAAACATGAGCGGAGACGGCTGATCGAGAAGTATATTGACCAGTTCTCGGTTGAATGCCCGGAGATATACGAACGTTTTCGGCATATTCCCCACTATCAAATCATTCGTTCTTTTATCGTTATGATCGAGCAGCTGCATAACAAATCGCTTTCTGTTGAAGCGATTGGGCAGCTTGATTTCGGGACAGACAGCTGTGGGTTTCATGAATTTGCCGATTATGTCATGAAACGTGTTATTCGGGAGCTTGATGAACAGAAAAAGACGGAGGAAACGTTGGAAATTAGTGATTTAATCAGCCGTCTAGCGTCGCTTAAGAATCTTTCTTCCGATCAACTCGATTTGCCGATCCGTTATTTATTTGTCGATGAATTCCAGGATACGGATGAATCACAGACGGCATTCATCAGTTGGTTGGCAGAGAAGTATGGTTGTCAGTTGTTTGTGGTTGGGGATGTGAAGCAAAGCATTTATCGGTTCCGAGGCGCGGACTATACGGCGTTTCTTCAATTGCAACAACAGCTGGAAACAGCCGATCAAGTGTATAAAGAGTATTCGTTGCAAAAGAATTACCGATCATCACCGACATTATTAACACAATTGAATGCCTTATTTCAGAAATGGACAAAAGTCGTTGAAAAGTTTCCTTTTGATGATACGGACAAGCTGATTCCGGCGAAAGAGGAAGGTTGCAAAGAGGGAGAAGAAGGATTAGTTGCGTTAGATATGGGTGATCCCGCTCTAAAATGCTTGCTTCACCGTTTGTATCGCGAAGATGTTGCCATCTTAGTCCGCTCAAACCGTGAAGTTTTGGAAATGGTGGATAGAGTTGAGAATATGGGGTTCTTTTGTGAAGCAACTATGTCAGGAACTTTTTACCGTTCATTGCCAGTAAGGGAATTTTACCTGTTGATCCGGAGGTTTACCCACCCGTATGTTCCGAAGGATCGTTATCTCTTTCACCAAAGCTCTTATGGAGAGAATGAACTGACTATCGCCAGAGTGTTATCAGCTTATACGCCGGAAACGTCTTTTATTCTTGATTTATTGCAGACATTTGACAATATGGAACGGTGGGAATGCCAATGGAACACATCATCCGCCCTTGCTGTGTTGCAAAACATCATTGATGAAGTTCGGCCGCATGAAGTCTTTCGGCTGCGCTACTACAACCAGTTGAGATCCCGATTTCCTGATGGAGATGTGGAGATGCATCGGAAAGAAGCCATTGCGAAAATGAAGGAATACAAAATGAACTTGGACCGCCTTATTTTTTTCATCAAAAAGGAATTTGGCGATTTTCGCGCATCTTTCTATGATCTGGAGAAATTTTTAGCAATCAAAATGGCAACAGATGCTTCGGAGAATGAGCTGAAAATAACGAGGGGGGTCAATCACCGGATCAAAGTGATGACCGTCCACAAGGCAAAAGGATTGGAGTTTGACTATGTGCTCATGCCATTGACGCGCCATCCGTTTATTAAGCAAGGGGAAACGGATGTGATGTTAATTTCCGATCGAGCGCAGTGGAAACTCGGATACAGCATTCGTTGGGATGATATGGAGTTTGAAAATAATTATTACAATGAATACGCCAGATCAGAAAAGAAAGAATTGATCGGCGAAGAAGCTCGACTGCTGTACGTAGCGTTGACGCGGGCGCGAAAGGCGGTTTATGTAAACAGCTCTTCCCAAATGAATCCATATCAGGCGCAATGTTGGAGCGACTTGTTAGAAAGCGGGGAGATGTTGGTTGTTTAAAGTCAAGTACTACCAGCACACAACACATTTTTACGAACGGTTCAGAATCCGGGAAGGCGAAATCCATCTTACGCAAAGTACTGCGTTGGCACAGTATTTGAGAAGTGTCACCGGGGCATCGAAAAGCCAAGTACTGGCATATCATTCGTTTGTAAGGAAGCTGTTTCCTAATTGGAATCATCCGCATACTGAAATCTATTTGCGGTCGATGATACGCCAATACATTCATCAACATGCTTCGGAAGAATCGATGGACTATTTAGAGAAGAAGGTTCGCGATTTTTATTTATCTCTCCGTTTTTTAATCGAAATGGGGATGACGCGGTTGTTTGACTTTCCGAGCGTGCAGCTGAAGGAAGAACAAAAATTTCTGATTGGCATGTTCGAGCAGCTCAGACATGACCCTATCGTCGTCAGCTATCGGCAAGAACGAGCCCATCTGACCAAGAAAAAAATAGCGGAGACATTGAATATTGATACTGACATTCATACCGTATGTGTTCATCATTTCGATTACATTGATGCTGTACGGATGATGATGTTTTATCAATTGCAACAAATAGGATTGCATGTCATATTTTATATTCCATTTAATCCCCATGCTCCAAATGTTTATCAAACATGGCGTAAAATTTATGAGCGGGTGAGCGGAAGCGAGTATAGCCGTTGGGAATGCGTCGAGAATTCCCAGCCGCGCCGAGGCGCGAAATTTGCT
This sequence comes from Geobacillus uzenensis, assembly GCF_002217665.1. Taxonomy (NCBI): domain Bacteria; kingdom Bacillati; phylum Bacillota; class Bacilli; order Caryophanales; family Anoxybacillaceae; genus Geobacillus; species Geobacillus uzenensis. The sequence continues at coordinate 23,351 of NZ_NEWL01000007.1, read as the reverse complement.
CGCTATTTGGGCGATCGTTTTCTAGATCAGGAAGATCCATTGCGCCACGTTCGTTTTCTCACTTTTGGTCATCCGACAGAATTTAAAGAGTATTTGCAAAAACACCCGATTGTAAAAAACCATAATGAAGTAGTCGCTAAATATGAAAAAGACTTAAACATATACACAAATTGCACCAGAAACGATCATTTTTACGCCAGCCGCTATGGACAATTTTTCTTGTCTTTGCAAAACTGCAGAAAAACAAACGATGGCATTGTCTTAACTTATGACGATTACGTCAACATGATGACGTCAGGGTGGGTGCAGTCTGGACATGTAAACGGCACGCAAGCATTGACGTTGCTGATTGATTTGCGCAGTTATATGGACGGCGTGGGGAGTTTTCAAGAGATCATGGAACGCCTGCAAGCGCTTGTTGATCTTCAGGAAGTCAGCCGCGTATTTGATGAAACTGCGAAGGAACAGGCGGGGAGCCACCGACTGAAGCGTTATTTAAGCAACCCGTTTCGCTGTTTTCCATATGTGCATCAGTCTAGATACCGAATCTCTGTCAAGCAGTTGATTGAATGCACAAAAGATTTGGCTCGAAAAGTGAACCGTCTGCTATTGGGGGAAAGGGAAAAGAGAAATGTCAGGGTGTATATTAAAGAACTGAACGACATCTATGTGGCTGTGAGCGGCCAGTGGGAACCTAGTGCTAAACAAAAGATGGAAAAGTTATTTTCCGTTTCTATTCCTGCTGACTGGGAGTTTACGATGGAAGAGTTATACCAGTTTCTCACATTGCACTTAGGTACAGAGGAAGATGAGGAAGACGATGATCAAGACAGTCCACAAATTGTAAACATTGACCAGTTGGTTGGAAAAACGTTGATTGCACATAACATTCACGTAACAGACTTATCGTTGCGAACGTTTCCTTGGGAACAGTCTGAAATGCCCCACTTATTGACGCATAGTTGGTTGAAAGAATGCATTCGCCGTTCATTTGTTGCTGCGAATCGAATCATGCGGATGAATGCGCTTGTAGTTGATTATTATTCACGGAATGTTACAAGAAATACTGCACTATATTCCATTTATCATCTTCTAGCGTACGGTAAGGGACAAATTACTTTTAGCTATATTAAAGATTTGTACGAGCATGACGGACCAAGCATTTATTTCACTATCTTACAGGAATTGTATGGGCAAACGGAAGAAGTTGCAGAGGAGCAACCCGAGGAGTGGAAATGGGAAGAAGAGACCGTTGTCCAAGAGGAGATGCCGAAAGAACCGTTACAGGCTATTCCCGATTTGTTATGGTTGGACAGCGACTTTTGCCAACGGAAATTCTTTTTCAATGCGTTTGTTGAACATCATCCAATTTACGAAAGCGATTTTCATCAGCAGCAAGCTTTTGCGATCATCGGCAAACTTCTTGCTGAACAAGGGGATGGAGAAGCGCTGGTGCGGGAGACCATATTCCCTTTATTTCCGCAATGGACAAATGCGCACAAGCAGAACTTGTTGGATACAACCTATCCCTCCAGCCTAAGAACGTATAAATCATATCAGAATATTTACTATCCAAAGGCAATGAAGCGGCTTCAACGCTTGGGAAGCAAATATATGGTCACAAAAAATTGGAAAGCGAAATATCAATATGACCATGACACCTTCCGAATTGACGAGCATATAAAAGAATTTCTTGCAAGTGTTCAAACAAAGGAAATCGAAGCAAGAAGCGGACAACATTGCCGCATGTGTCCATTCCTGCATGTTTGTAAGGACGGTGAATATGTCATCGATGCAAACGACAGCTGATCTCCGTAAGAAACGTCTAGACTTTGCCAGACGATCAGCGCGAGCTTGGCAAAATTACTTCGATGCCCATGGTCTGTTGCCTAATATTACGCTAAGCCCTGAACAAATTTCCGTTGTCCAGCAAGACGAAGACCAAATGTTGATCAACGGTTCGGCAGGCACCGGCAAAAGCCTGACATTAATTTATAAGTTGCTAAAAGTCATGGAACAGGAAAATGAACCGAAGCGCATTTTATATTGTTCGTTTAATACGATGCTTGTTGAAGATGCCAGAAAACGAATCGAACAGTCGAGCAAGTTTCATGAGATCAAAGACAAACATACCTTGCATATGGAAACTTTTCACTATATGGCGGCAAGGATTTTAAGGGAAATTGGTTTTCCAAACGCAGAGTTTTTGCGGATCAACCTTGAAAACTTGCGGCGCTATGAGGACGCCATTACACGCCGTACGATAGCGCTTGTAGATACGTTTATGGAAAGCGAAGAATATAAAAAGTTGCCGCTGGAACAAAAACTTTATAAAACCCATGCGGGTACGTTTTTAATGGATGAAATTCTTTGGATGAAAGCGAACGGTTTTGTCACAGAAGAATCGTACTATCATTGTGAACGGGCGGGAAGGGGAAACATCCCGCGATTAACCAAAGAGCAGCGCCGAACGATTTTCTATTTGTATAAGGAATATGAGAAAATGTTAAAAAAACAGTTTCACGATCATTTAGATTTAGAAGATTATGCTTTGTTGCTGCTGAAATATTTTGACGATATTCCCGATTCATTGAAGTACGACTATATTTTTGTCGATGAAGTTCAGGATTTGCAGGCGATGCAATTAAAGGCCTTGGTCGGATTGGCCAAAAAATCAATTGTTGTCTCCGGCGATCCAAAGCAACGTATTTACAAACGAAGCCCGTTCTCTTATCGGGATTTAGGGTTGCACATCGAGGGGAGAAAAACGAGAAACTTGCGAACAAACTACCGATCAACAAAACAAATCATGAAACTGGCGAGCAGTTTGGAGTTCATTGATGCAGAAAACGACCGTTTGGATGATCAACGTTTTGTGAGGGAAGGAAAAAAACCGTCGATTTACTTTTTCCAGAGCTCGAAAGAACTGAGTTGTCATCTAGTGAACCAAGTAAAAGTGATTCAGAAAAACGATTCGGATGCGACAATTGCTGTTATCCACCGCCATGATGGAGATACATATGCGATTAGTCAATGTTCGGTTCTTATGGAATTAAAGAAACACTTTGATGTCATCACCTCATCCCAATATGGAAGAAGATTTGACTTGAACAAACAAAAAAAGCCGATTTTGTTTACAGATGCATATAGTGTCAAAGGACTTGAGTTTGATTATGTATTTTTGATTCATTTTGACCGTGATCATTATCCGAATAAAAAGAGGATTGAAGAGTTGGATAAACGAGCCGGCGACAATAAAAATAGTGACGGCTACAAGGCGGATTTTGAAGCTATACTCAATGATGAAAAGAAAGTTCTTTATGTTGCAATTACTAGGGCGAAAAAAGAAGTGCAGTTGATGTATACTGGCCGCAACTTTAGAAGTATTTGTCCTTTTGTAAGAAATTTCTATAAAGAAGATTACGATGCCTTTGGCTTTGATTCAAGTATATATTCCAAGTAAGGAAGTGGTTTGTTTGGCAACGATTCAGTTTGAAATCAAAAAACGAATTGCGACGTTGTCTAGTTCGCCCAAAGGATGGAATAAGGAACTAAATCTTGTGAGCTGGAACGGATATCCTCCGAAATATGATATACGGGATTGGGATGCCTCACATGCGAAAATGGGCAAGGGAGTTACCCTTTCAGAAGCGGAAGTGAAGGAGTTATATTATGCCTTAAAACAGCTGTTTGAAAAGAATTCATCTGAAAACTCTAGCATACAAAATGGGGATTGGCGGAAACGAATCGATGAATGGGCGGAGAGCTCGCCGTTATTTATTCAACAAATCAAGAATGTACTAATATTCATGAACGAAAAAGGGTACCCTGTCGAGAAGCAAAGGCAATTACTAACGGGGATACAATCGGCATCATCTGAAGAAGCGTTGCAATACGAAATAGAAAGCATTAGCAGCATTTATCCTTCATTCCATAGGGAGTTTATTATCCTGGTTCGAAAGTTAGAGCCGGAGGAACTGGAACGGTTGTTTTTATATATTTGTCATCGCTAGAAAAGGTGAGGAATTCGAATAAAAAATGGTGGGATGATCTGAGTGGGGGACCGCAATGAACTTATTCTGTTTTTGGCTGGAAAAGGCATCTCATCGATCGGATGGCGCGGTTGGAAACCCAAAGACATGTGTTCAACCAAAAGAACAGTTGCTGAAAAAGGCAAATGAAGTGCCCAGCGAGGCCAAGACGACATCGAGAGCAAGTCAAACATCACAAAAACGTTGCCTATGCCTCGGAAATCTAACAGCTTCTCGGGGCGAACCGGCTCGATGCGAATGATCTGTTCGTCTCAACTGGGGGATTTACATGCACCGTTTTTCCAATTATAATGATATTTAGAATAACCGCTGCCGTTCGGATGGATGGCAGGTCAAGAGAGAGGGGCGGCATCGCCGCTCCTTTTGTATTCATTGCCATGGACGGGAGGGAATGCGTTGTATTCGCGAATTGCCTTATTTATTGATGGTGGATATCTCGACCATGTGTTGAAATGGCATGGAAAAGCCAAAATCGATTACAGCAAGCTTGCTCAACAAATGGCTCAAGGCCATCTGCTTTTACGAACGTACTACTACCATTGCCTTCCCCATCAATCATCCTATCCATCTCTAGAGGAAAAAGACTATTTCTCCCATGCACAACGTTTTTTCAAAAGACTAAACCGGCTTGGTAGTTTTACCGTCCGGGAGGGAAAGCTAGCATTTCGTGGCATTGATGAGCGTGGGTTTCCAGTGTTTGAGCAAAAAAGGATCGATGTGATGCTAGCAACCGATTTGGTTATGCATAGTACGAAGAAATTAATCACTCATGCGGCATTGTTGACGGGGGACAGTGATTTTTTGCCCGCGTTGCAAATCGCACAATCAGAAGGAGTGCATATCACTCTTTATTATTCCGACGGAAATGATGAGATTCGGCCACACGACGAACTGCTAGATCTTGTCGATGACAGGAAAGTAATCGATGCGGAATTTCTCCACAGCATTCGACGGGAATGAGAAGGCGATTGTGTACAAACTGTTATTTCCGAAGGGCGCGTTTTTGATTTCAGCCGCCTATTTGAGAAATGCCACCGCAACTCCAAAATGAAAAGCTCCTCGCCTATTTGAACGACAACGCCATCCCGAGCGAAAAATCGCCGTTTGACCATATCCTTTACGATTCCGATGTGGAAGAGCGGTTCGCCAAACGTTTTGAACACGATGAGAACGTAAAAGTGTACGTCAAACTGCCGAGTTGGTTTAAAATTGACACACCGATCGGCTCCTACAATCCCGACTGGGCGCTTGTCATCGAAAAGGATGGAGAGGAAAAACTGTACTTCGTCCTCGAGACGAAAGGACAGGAATGGGAGGACGAACTGCGTCCCGGTGAAGCAGCGAAAATTGCCTTCGCCCGCAAACACTTCCAAGCCATCGGAACAGACGTGGAATTCATCGGACCGGAGAATGATGTCGAGCGGTTTATGTTACGAGCCTTAAGCCGTTGAAGGTGGGGACAAAACAGAAGCCAAGCGGGCTTCTGCTTTGTCTTAGCATCACATTATGAATTGACCCGGTTGAATGCAAAATCTTTGAGACATCCAAGAGCACATTCCCGAGCAGCAACAGGGCGCTAGTGTATTGCACACTTAGAGAAATAGGAGTTGATAAAAAATGAGCTTCAAAGCGGAAGCGTTATGTGTTCTCATCGCTTCGCCATCGGTATAGAAAAGGGAGCGGCACCGCACCGCTCTTTTTGTATTTTTGATTGGTCGACAAAGTTCGACGGCAACGTTTTACAAAAGTTGATACAATCAAATCAACTGAATCTTTTTATCTATGACAAAGGGAGGGGACACGGATGGCGACGATTCGTAAAGCGGATTACGGCAGCAAGCGCGCAGATGTATTGGATGGGAAAGATCATACGATCAAAATTGAACGAAATCGATTAAGCAGTTTGTAATAGACGGAGAACACCGATGGGCGGGCTTATTCTATATGGTTTTTTCGTTTTTGCTCATCTTATAATGGTATTGCATATAGTGGGGAGCTATCTGCTCGTCTTTTAAGCGCCTGTTTTTAGAAAATGTTTGCTTCGCGAATGGAGCGATTTCTTTTTACAAAAAAGGGGGAAATCCAATGGCAAAATGGTGGATGATCCGCGCGGGCGACCGCAATGAACTGATTCCGCTTTGGCTGGAAAAGGGCATCGCATCGATCGGCTGGGCGCGGTTAGGAAACCCAAGGCATTTTTCATCAAAGCAACAGCTTCAACAGAAGGCAGACGAAGTGTTTAACGAGGCCAAACCGAAATCAAGAAATAGCTGGGTTAATCAAGTGTGGCGTTTCAGCCATGAAATTAAAAAAGGCGATCGTGTGATCACGTACTCTAAAGAAAGAAGAGAATACATTGTCGGAACGGTCACAGAGGAGCATGTGTACGATCCTGACATCGGGCACCCGAATTATCCGAACATCATTCGGGTCAACTGGGAAAACGCCCGGATCTCAAGAGATTCATTGCCGCAGGCGGCGAAAAACAGTTTAGGCTCTACCTTAACAGTTTTTCGGGTCGATGAGTGGGGGGATGAAATCGAACGACAATTGAGCAACCCGTCATTAGCTTCCGTCGATAAAACCATTGAACCGGAAGAGGACGAAATCGTCGAAGATCTTGTTGGAAAAGCGTTGATGATGATCCAGGACAAAGTGGACAAGCTTGATCCGTGGCAAATGCAAGATTTAGTAGCAGGCTTGCTTCGGGCTATGGGGTACAATGTGCAAGTCAGCCCGAAAGGCCCTGACGGTGGGGTGGATGTGTTGGCCTATAAGGATGCATTCGGTTTTGAAAAACCAATTATTAAAGTGCAAGTTAAGCATCGCAAAAGTGCCGCTTCGGCTCCAGAAATCCAGCAGCTTCTCGGGGCCAACCCGATTGATGCCAATTGCCTGTTCGTCTCAACAGGCGGTTTTACTTCCCATGCAGAGGCAGTCGCCAAACATAATTCCGTTAAACTGATTGATTTGGAAGAACTGGTCAACTTGATTGTCCATTGGTACGAGAACATGCCAAATGATGCGAGAGCGCTGTTGCCGCTGCAGAAAATGTATGTGCCCGAATCTTGACAAACATAAGGCTTCATCCCTGCTTGGCAAGTGCGAGAGGATGAAGCCTTTAGTGATGATCGACATGTTTTTACTCTAAAACGCTGCGATATTGATCGTACACTAGCGAGGTCAAACTAATCTTGTCTAAATAACGAACAGGGCACAAGAAGGTCACGGTGATGACCCCAGGATGTCGGCCAATTTCGATGGCGCCGGTAATCGTGGCACGGTTCATCACCTCAGGGACAGAGATGCCTAACGTTTTCGCTGCCCGCTGCAACCCGTTTTCTGTTGCCTCATTTAGGTTGGCACCTGTCCCGACAAAGGAAATCGGCAACGATTCTTCCAACTTGTTTACCCCCCATGATTGTGCCAAATCGAGGGCGATCTCTTTTTCTTTTTTTGTCAATGGCTTTGCCAAGTAGGGGAGGTCCTCAGCAACAGGAAGAAGAATCGGTCCGTCAATGGTCAACCCTTTGATCACTTTCACTTGAAGGGTGACGATGCCAGATACGTCGGTCGTATGCCCAGCAATTTCCCCGTCGCCCTGCATGGCATGCATATCACCGAGATAAACACCTCCGCCCCGCACTTTCACAGGGCAGATCAACACGGCGCCTTCGCGTACACGGTTAATGTCCATATGTCCGTCCGTGCGATCTTCCAGCTGTTCTTTCGTAATCCCGTATTCATGTGGGGCGTTGATCAGAAATTGGCCAAAGTCGCCAGCGTTATGTGAATCCGGTAGCGGACGCGCCGGGGTGGTGCCGAGCTGTCCGAGGAACGGGCGGAGTCTGGCCACCGTTCCGACTAAGTCATGGGGCGCAAACGTGACGATCGGGTTTTGGACGGAGTTGTCGGGTGTCGCCATGTAGTACCGTCCTTGTCGAGCGATGTGTTCTGCCGCTTCTTTATGCACGGTCACGCCGATTTGTCGGTTTGGATCAAACGTCATCGTATAGCCGTTCGTAAATACAAATGGAGTCACGTCCGCGCCACAATTCGCGCACCGAATGGCTTCCGGGCCGATCCCCTCGATTTTCGTTTCCGGGTACATCGTTCCGCACTGTGGGCATTTGACAGCAACGAACGGATCGCCGACAAACCGACCTTCCATTGGTTTATCATTTCCTGAGGATGTGGCGATAGAGGTGACGCGAATCGATTTGATCTTAATCGCAATGGCGTCTCCTACTTCAGCGCCTTCGACAAAAACGGGCTTTGTCACTTCATGGCCACCGCGGATGCAAGGAGTGATCATCGGTCCCCAGCAGCCAGGAGTAGTATTGGCGACAATGTATCCCCCATCCTGCACGGGGCCAAGCATGTTTCCATGAGGGTCTAAGATGCCGTTAGTGAACTCATTGACAAACACGGTTTGTTTCGCTTCCATGGCGTTCCCCTCTTTACTTTTAGATTTTAGGATTGGTTACATAGGAACCTTGGATCGCTGACAACGAACCTTCGACGGGTGATGTCTAACTACATTTTAGGAAATTCAGTAGAGTATTGTCAAAATAATCGGGTGTATATTTATTATATTTTGTTAAGTCAAAATATTTTGGAATTTAATTCTTGTAATGTATAATAATTTTAGAAGGGAGGAAACGAAATGAGCAATAGCATAGAAAAGAAATTAAGAGAAAAAGGGATTAAGTGTTCAGAACAGGAATTGATGATGCTTGAGCATCAGTGGAAAGCCATTCAGCAACTAAAACAGGGAGTCGAAAAACTTGGTTTGAATGAGGCAGATATTGGAGTCGTTCACCAACCGGGAGGTGTGTATCGTGGAAAAACGGCTAAATACGAAAACAATCTCTGAACTTTCCCCTCTTCTAAAAAACAAAGAAGTTTCACCTGTTGAGCTCGTTGACGATGTACTCGAACAAATTGAAACATTAAACAATAAGCTGAATGCCTATATAGAGGTGACAGCAGAGAAAGCACGCAAGCAAGCTGAGTTGGCGGAATCGGAAATCCGATCTGGAAATTACCGCGGCCCGCTACATGGCATCCCTATAGCAATCAAAGATATTCTTTACGTAGCTAATGAAACAACAACGATGGGGTCAAAAATTCACCGAAACTTCCGGCCAACTTACAGTGCGACAGTAATCGAGAAGTTGACGGAAGCGGGAGCAGTGTTTCCTGGAAAAACAAACTTGCATGAGTATGCTTGGGGAGCAACGAACAATAATCCTCATTTCGGACCTGCCCGAAATCCTTGGGATCCTGAACGCATTCCCGGAGGCTCAAGCGGAGGATCGGGGGTCGCAACGGCGGCGCATATGACGATTGCTTCCCTAGGAACAGATACCGGTGGTTCGATTCGAATTCCTTCTTCGTTTTGCGGCATTGTCGGTTTAAAGCCCACCTATGGACTAGTAAGCAAATATGGTTGTTTCCCGCTTGCATGGTCGTTGGACCATATCGGTCCGATGGCGAAAACGGCGAGGGACGCTGCCTATATTTTAGAAGCCATGGCAGGATACGACCCAAAAGATCCTACTTCCACCGATGCCCCTGCAACGAGTTATTCCACACAATTCATGGAGTCTGTTAAAGGTGTAAAAATTGGCATAGAACCGTACTTCTTTGATCATGTGGATGAAGGAGTCGAAAGAGCGGTTAAACAGGCGATTGCTTCTTTGGAACGCGAAGGTGCTGTTGTAGAAACCGTGCGAATTCCAACATTGCAATATGCGCAGTATGCGGAAATGATCACGATTCTTTCAGAAGCCAGCGCTATTCATCACAATCATTTAGTAGAAAGGGAAGAAGATTTTGGCGATGATGTCCGTTTCCTTTTAAAGCTTGGAGAACTCCCTTCCGCTGTAGACTACTTGGAAGCGCAACAAATTCGTTTGAAATTGGATCACGAGTTCATGGAAATATTCAATAAGGTAGATGTTTTGATCACCCCAACCATTCCGTTTCTCCCTCCCAAAATCGGGCAGGATACGGTATGGATCAATGGAGAGGAAGTAAACTTTCTTGACCATATCATCCGTTTTACAGGACCGTTTAACTTGACGGGCTTGCCTGTTGTAACGGTGCCATGTGGTTTTGTTCAAGGACTTCCTGTAGGGATGCAAATCATCGGCCCAGCCTTTGGGGAAGGAACGATATTAAATGTTGCTGATGTGTTTGAAACGTTGCATCCTGAGCTGAAATACCCGCCGGCCGTTCTAAGAAAGTAAAAGCAAACGCTGGTCGTGGCGATGTACTTACTGAAGGGCGGTCTCAAAAGGTGATGATGACATAACTTTTTGAAGCAGCCTTTTTCAACTGAGTGTTTTTCACTCGCGTTCGCTGCTGTTTGTATGACGGGGAGCAAGCACAAAACGGAGAGCTTTTTTCCTGGCTCTCCATTTTTTATGTCTTCCATGCAGGATTTTCGCCTCGTGCTCACGAATGATAGTTGGTGAACATCTTCATCGTGAGGTGATCGGATGGCCATTGACCATGACCGATTGTTCAAAGAGCTGATCCAGACGTTCTTCGAAGAGTTTTTCCTCCTCTTTTTCCCCGACATGCACGAGCATATCGATTTCCGCCATTTGTCCTTTTTGTCCGAAGAACTGTTCACTGATGTGACCGCAGGAGAAAAATACCGCGTTGATCTGTCGGCCGAGACGAAGCTGAAAGGGGAAGATGGACTGATCATCGTTCATGTGGAGAATCAAAGCTGCGTGCAGTCGTCCTTTCCGGAGCGCATGTTTGTCTATTTCAGCCGTTTGTTTGAAAAATACCGCATCCGCATTGTTCCCATTGCCGTCTTCAGCCATGATGCCCTCCGTGATGAACCGTCCGTGTTTTCGATTGAGTTTCCCTTTGGCGAGGTGTTGCAGTTCCGCTTTTTCCCGATGGAGCTGCGCAAGAAACATTGGCGGGATTCTATTCGGCATGACAATCCGATTGCGGCTGCGCTGCTTGGCAAAATGGGGTATACTGAAAGTGAGAAAGTTGAGTTGAAAAAAGAGTTTTTGCGCATGTTGGTGCGGTTGGAGCTGGATGAAGCGAGGCAGCGGCTGCTCTTGGGCTTTTTTGAAACGTATGTGAAGTTGTCGGAGGAGGAAGAGCAACAACTGCAAAGAGAAGTGAAGGCGATGGAAACGAAAGAAAAAGAGAACGTGTTGGGGCTGATCATTTCCTATGAGCAAAAGGGAAGGAGGGGTTGGAAGAAGGGATGGAACGTGGAATTCAACAAGGAATGAAACAGCTGATTCGTAACATGGAGCGCAAAGGAATGACGGTGGAAGACATTGCTCGGTTGGTGGATCTTCTAGAGGAAGATGTTCGGGGATTGCTTGAAGAGTAGGGAAATAAAAAACAAGGGGATGGCCATGGGGAATAAGAAGGTTGGTGACGACAAGCGGCCAATTGATCGTCGTATGGACGGCATGGCCTAAGGATGCCGAAGGGCCGCTGCGTTTGTGAAGACCGTGACCGCGGAAGCGCCTTGCTTGATTACGAAATTTGGCCGCCTTTCATCCTACGGTTTCCATTGCGGGATGAAAGACGGTGTTGTTTCGCATCTTCTTGTGAGGGAGGAAGAGAAAAGTTGGATTTCCGTGATATCCCGCAACTCATTGCCCGAATGCTCATGGAAGTGATTCAAACGCATATACCGCACCAATGGATATACACCGCTGAACCATTCATCAATCCATACAACGGCAAGATCAGCTATGACTATTCCGGTGAAGTGAGGAAAATGAAGAAGGAAGAGTTCGCCGAGCTTGTCCGGTCGCTGGGGAGAAGTAAGGGCTCGCGATTTTATTGTTCTCCGTTAGATGAGTTGTTAAACAACGTTTACATTGATCAATGGGTGCCGACGTATATGTCTAACTATGGAAAGCGTTGGGTGACATACTGTGACTTGCTTAGGGAAACATTTGATCAATGGAAGTACAGCCACTTTGAGATTTATGACGAGGACGGGAATGAGGTCAATGAAGATCTCAACTTGCAACTTGATGAAATATTCGAAGATTTTTTAGAGAATACTTCGCACGAGCCATTTGTTAGAGAAATTGAAAAAACGATTGCCTAATACGATGGATGTCACCTTGGAATGTTTCGGGTGTAGATGGCTTATATGACGCTTTGGCGGCATGGAGCCGTCTTTTTTGCTGCTATGAAATGATTTCGTTTGTTTTTCATCAGTCTTCTTGAAAAATCTCTGCGTTTTTTCTCGAGATGGTGGCGAAATATTCAACGATTTTGTAAAATTATTGTGAAGGGCGATTGCGGATGGTCGTGTTGATGTCATGAATATGCAACGGTGCATTGAATTATATTAATATATTTTTGTTAAAATCGATAATAGTGACATACTATTAATCAATTGTGTTATAATAAATTTTGTAATCGCCCTCAAAAACAAAAGGGGTATCGGTGGAATCATTTCGAGCGATCGCTCGATGCTCTTTTACAACTATTCATGGATAGGGATGGTAAACATGGGCAACAAACAAGGAAAAACGGATGTCATTTTAATCGGCGCTGGCATTATGAGCGCGACGTTGGGGACACTCTTGAAGGAATTGGCGCCAGAGTGGGACATTGTCGTCTTTGAAAGACTGGAAGAGGCAGGAGCGGAAAGCTCCAACGAATGGAACAATGCTGGAACGGGGCATGCGGCGCTTTGCGAGCTGAATTATACCGTTGAGAAGCCTGATGGATCCATTGACATCAGCAAAGCCATCAAAATCAATGAGCAATTTTACGTTTCCTTGCAGTTTTGGGCTTATTTAGTGAACAGTGGGGTGCTTCGTGATCCAAAAGAGTTCATTCGTCCGTTGCCTCATATGAGCTTCGTGCAAGGGGAAGACAATGTCGCATTTTTGAAAAAGCGGTATGAAACAATGGTGAATAACCCGCTGTTTAAAGGTATGGAATTTTCTGATGATCCGAAAAAGTTGGCCGAATGGATACCGCTCATGATGGAAAATCGCGTTGTGAACGAGCCGATCGCAGCTACGCGGATCGAATCAGGAACAGATGTGAACTTTGGGGCACTGACGCGCAAACTGTTTGAGCATTTAAAACGGAAAAATGTCGAGATTCATTACCGTCATCATGTTGATGACATCAAGCGGACAAGCGACGGTCTATGGGAGTTAAAAGTGCGCGATTTAGATAGCGGCGCTGTTGAACGTCATGTGGCCAAATTTGTCTTCATTGGTGCTGGGGGAGGAAGCCTCCATCTGTTGCAAAAATCCGGCATTCCGGAAGGGAAAGGGATTGGCGGATTCCCGGTCAGTGGATTGTTTATGGTGTGCAACAATCCGGATGTGGTTGAGCAGCATCATGCGAAAGTGTACGGCAAAGCGAAAGTCGGCGCGCCGCCGATGTCGGTTCCGCATTTGGATACGCGGTTTATCAACAATCAAAAAATGTTGTTGTTTGGACCGTTTGCCGGCTTCTCGCCGAAGTTTTTGAAAAACGGGTCAATGCTCGATTTGTTTACATCAGTCAAACCTCACAACTTGTTGACGATGTTGGCGGCCGGCGTGAAAAATATGGCGCTTACGAATTATTTGATCCAGCAAGTGATGTTATCGAAAGAACAGCGTATGGAGGAATTGCGCGAGTTTGTTCCGACGGCGAAAAGCGAGGAATGGGATGTCATTGTTGCCGGTCAGCGCGTGCAAGTGATCAAAGATACGGAAGCTGGAGGCAAAGGAACGTTGCAATTTGGTACAGAAGTCGTTCATGCGGCTGATGGTTCGATTGCGGCGTTGCTTGGCGCCTCGCCGGGCGCTTCGACCGCCGTTCATGTTATGCTAGAAGTCATTGCGAAATGTTTCCCGGAACGAATGAAAGAGTGGGAGCCGAAGGTGAAAGAAATGATCCCTTCCTACGGTGCATCGCTCATGAAAAACGAACGGCTTTTGCATGACATTCAAGTTTCCACAGCGGAAATGCTCGGTTTAGGCGAAGGATCGGCACTGCAGCTCGTTTGAATGTGTGTGATTCAGTAGCTTGCCGATATGTGGCGTTTACTGCCATAAACAACAAGCTGCCCAAAGACAAAGGGCAGCTTTTTTTGGCAGGACTTTTTTCTTGTTGTCCGCAGCTGCATGGAAGGCCGAAATGGGTTATACTGTATAGACAAACGGACGGGAAAAGACGGGCGTTGTCGATGATTATCGGCCTGACCGGTGCCGCGGTTTGTTTGATGATTTTTGAACGGGGCTAGTTAAGGTGTCAGACAACTTTGTCGCGGTAAACGAATAAGTTAGGTCAGACGTCATTCTTCCCTGTGGTGAACAGTGAGGACTTGCAGGTTTCATAAAGGGGGTGGTGTAATGAGGTGGGTGTCGTCGTTGGAGAAGCGTCATTTTTTAACTTCGTTTTTGCAAAATTACCGCTTAAAACATCCGGATGCCCGGTTTGTGCTCAAGTATTTGCTGCAGCATCCGCATTTGCTTGAAAACGTCCATTTTACGGAAAACGAGCAAAAGCAGGCGCGATGGCTGATGATTTCGGCTGCCACGGCCGAGGAAGAGGGGCTTGTGTTTTATCGGCGTGGCCAAAAAAGCACAAGCTTGGCGGCGATTATGGGCGATTTGGCGCTGCGCCCGAATGAGCCGCTGTACTTGACGCTTCACTTTCCGGGAAAAGCAAGAAATTTTTCGTATCTCCGGCTGATTGATCACCGGGCCTTTGAAAATGTTCGGCGGCATGAACGGCATGAAAAAATGGCGAAAGCGGCCGAGCAAGTGTTGGATGAAGCATTAAAGCGCCATGAAGTGTCACGGTTGAGGCTGCAAATTGACCAAGCGCTTGACCGCAAAGACATGGATTTGTTTCAAAAGCTGACGGAGCAACTAAAAAAATATGAAGGACAAAGCTGACGGGCGGTTCTCAGCTTTGTCCGGGCGGCGCAAGGCTTCATCGCATTCGCAGTGGACAACAGGTCTTGTTGCGGAATGGATGAGCCGGCTTGGTTGTTCACCATTCATTTCGTGCACCGTGACGCCACTAGGGGAGCGGGACGATGGCGCTTGTCACATCGTAATCGCTTGGGTTGAGTTCCGTCGGTAAACCGAGAGCGAGTTTCGCCAACTCTCTTCCTAAATAGGGGCCGACGGTGAGCCCTGAGGAGCCGAGGCCGTTGGCGATATACAGTCCAGAAACACCCGGCATCGCCCCGAAGATCGGGAGAAACCCAGGCGTGCGCGGGCGGAATCCGACTCGTGTTTCGACGTATGTACAGGTGGAGAGACCTGGTGCGATCGCAAGTGCTTTGTCCAATAATTCGTGCATCCCCCCAGCGGTAGGGCGGACGTCCAGACCTGCTTCGTCTTCATGCGTCGTTCCGACCACCATTCTTCCTTCTGGAAAGGCGAGCATATACTGATTGCCTGGCGGCATGACAACAGGCCAATGGGATGTGTCGCGGTTCGGATAGTCCAAGTGGATAAGCTGCCCTTTTTGCGGTGTGACAAGCAGCTCGATACCAAGAGGACGAAGCAGCTCGCTAGCCCACGCGCCGGCTGTGACGATGACCCCTTCGGCGGCATAGGTCGCCCCATCCGCCTCTACACCGATGATGCGCGCACCTTGATGGAGGAGCCGGGCATTTCCGCGGATGTAGATGGCCCCGAGCGTTTGGGCCGCGTTAAGAAGCGCATCGCGCAGCGCCCGGCCGTTGACGCGCGCCCCCCCGCTCACATAAATGGCGTGATACCCTTCAGATAGCGGCGGAAACAGCTCTTTTGCTTCCTTCGGCCCAAGCCGCACGATGTCTCCGATTTCCGGTGCTTCCTCCCGCCGTTTGCGCGCACGCTCTTCCATCTGTTCAAGCTTTTGTTCATCTGTATGCAGGCAGAGCGCGCCGACGCGTGCATAGCCGGTTTCCGTTTCCCCGTGTGATAGCAGCTCCTCAATGAGGGAAGGGTAAAACTTCGCTCCGTTTTTTGCCAGCTGATACCATTTTTTGTTGCGGCGCTGCGACAGCCAAGGGCAAACGATCCCCGCCGCCGCATCGGTCGCCTGCCCTTTGTCCTTGCGGTCGATGATTGTTACGGCAGCCCCTTCTTTCGCTAAGTGGTAAGCCACCGCCGCACCTAAAATGCCAGCCCCGACAACAATGTACGATCCCATATTCACACCTTTTCCTTTTTTCTACTAGCATACCATATGTAGTGCAAACGGAGAAGCTGCAGGGGGAGCTTGAACGGCTGATCGGTGATCACGAATGCCGAAAAGCTCTCCCTTCGTGAACTACCCGCCACCTACGCTTCGCTTGGAGGTGGAGGCTTCAAGCGACTTGTGCGTGTTCGCTGAACGGTAAGCCACACACAAGAACCCTTTACGCTTTCCTTCGCTCCGAAGGCGTCCGTTCTAACCATAGATGACCACATCAGTTGGCGATCGCCAACCGACATTCATCTCCCACCTACTCATTGGGCTTTGCTCTGCACATTCCTTGAGGTGGGAGACTTCTGTCGGAAATTACGTTAAAAGCTGCTAGGCATATTTTTTCCATAAAAAATTTCGTCCATTTCCCTTCTCAGTTTGGCAGCTGTTTCTTCTACTTCTTGTCTCGGTAAGGCGTCTTTCGTATACCCGAAGAGATAGTTGTCTAAATCAAATTGCCGCAGTTTGCATTTTGTATGGAAAATGTTCTCTTGATAAATGTTCACATCAATCATGTCGTACTTCTCGCGAATGGTTTCTGGAATATAATTTTGAATCGATGTAATGTCATGGTCAATAAACCATTTGGATCCATGAATGTCGCGCGTAAACCCGCGCACGCGGTAATCGATGATCATAATGTCGGCGTCAAACGACTGAATCAAATAATCGAGCGCTTTTAACGGCGAAATTTCTCCACAAGTGACGACGTCAATATCAGCGCGAAACGTACTGATTCCATCACTTGGATGGTATTCTGGGTATGTATGGACGGTAATATGGCTTTTATCAAGCGAAAGTACGACCGCTTCAGGCAGCGGCGCCTCGGCTTGCGGAACTTCCACCACCGGCCCCTCGGAAACGAGCATCGTCACACTCGCGCCTTGCGGAACGTAATCTTGTTTGGCGATGTTTAGCACATGGGCGCCAATGATCTCGGCGACGTGTTTCAAAATGCTGGTCAGCCGTTCGGCGTTGTATACGTCGTCGATGTAGGAAATGTACGCTTCCCGCTCCTCGGGTGCTTTCGTATAGCAAATGTCGTACATATTGAAGCTGAGCGATTTGGTCAAATTGTTAAATCCGTGCAGCTTCACGCGCGGCGTGTCGTTCATGGCTTCAGTCATTCCTTTCGTTTTTTCTTAATTTGTCCGATTTGCGGCAAATGTAGTGAACATTTTGTGCAGAAAGAAATGAGTTCCAACTTCCCGCCGCTAGACGGGTTTGACTGTTCCGGAAAAGCTCTGCCTTTAGGATCAGGATGCCAAGAGGGCGGACAAACGGCAATGATATCGAAAAAGGACGTCATCGAAAACGGTGTGAACATCGTAAGCGCCCGATGGACAAACGGATCAAAAAAGGACGCCCGTTCAGCCGTGGCATGGCCGTTTGGGGACGTCCCGCTTCAACTGGCTTGTTTCGCCTCATAGTCTCGAATCACCGAACGGATGATATGCAGTGAATCCCACTCTCCGCCGGAAAAAAAGACAATCGGGTATTTTTTTGGAAACAGGAGCGCTTGAATTTGTTTTGGCGGCATTCCATTTTCGTATAAGTCAATAATGGTATCTTGCAGTTCGAGCAAATAGTCAAGCTTCCGCCGAAGCGCCTCGCGTCCGTTTGGGAGGTAGCCCGCGTGGGCGCAGAAGACGTCACCGAAGTCGTACGTCAACACATGCTGCAAGGAGGCGATGATCGCCGGAATGTCCTCCTCGCGCAAGATGACTTTCGTTTTCTCTTGACAGTACAAGTCGCCGCTAAACAGCTGGCCCGTTTCGCGATTCAAAAAGACGACATGGTCAATCGCATGGCCAGGTGTCGGAATCACCTCCCATGTGGCGTTTCGAGAAGAAAACGTGGCGTCGATGGGCTCGGCAGCAAACGGGTCGCGCTTTCCCCAAAAGATTTTCCGATACAACGGATAGTCCGCCTTTTGCCGGCAGTAGTCGATCATCGGTTCATTCATATAGATGGACAATCCCATCGTTTGTTGCAAAAACGCTGCACAACCGGTATGGTCTTCATGAAAATGAGTGATCACAACTTGGTCGATGTCGTGCTGTTGAAAAAACGAGGCGAACTCGCTTTCCATCGATTTGGCCCCGGTATCAATGAGAACGCCGTCAACGATGAAGCAGCGGACCGTAAGCCGAACGCCTTGAAACGAAGCGGTCGCTTTGGCGATGTGCACGTTGTTGACCATTTCGGTTTCAAATCGTTTTTTGATGATTTTATGGATCCACATGGCGAGCGTTCCTCCCTTTGTGTGCAGATGCTGGCACCATTATACCACAAAGAATGAATGTTCATTCAATTTTGTATTACAAGTGATTCGGGATGATAAAAATGAGCCGGTAGTGCCGAAGAATAGGCAGAACACTCAACAGGTAGTAGAGTGCAAGAAGAAGGGCCGCAGGATAAAAGTCTCCACAACTTTTGCTTATTGCATCATACTTTTTCTCTTTCTTCATATGAATGTTTTGCAGGGGCAGGTCTCTTGTAATTTCGCTAAAGGATAGACGAGCGATAACTCCATCTGCTAACTTTCTGGAATAAGAAGGATCGAGGGCAGACGTCTTCGTCTCAAGAGTTTTCCCTGCTTGGGCTGGATAGCGGCGGGCGGCCGTTGTTCTGCTGCGGCGGAAATGAAAGGGCTTAGCGCAACTCTTTATTTAAACGGGGGATTGTTATGAAGCGGGTAGGAAAGGACGATTTTGTCTCCGGTTTTGTTCCACATCACAACCATGGTTCGGTCGATTATACCTCCATCGAAGGTGGGCATGTCCATCAATGTTTGGATGTTACGTCGCCGCCGATTGTTACGGAAGACGGGAACCATATTCACTATGTTGAAGGGTATGTATTGTACGAAGACGGCCATACCCATTACTACCGTGCATATTCGGGGCCGGCCATTCCGGTCGGAAACGGAATGCACGTCCACTATTATGATTTTTACACATCTGAAGACGCTGGACACCGCCATCGCGTCACAGGAGTTGACAAACCGGCGCCCGGGACGCGGTGAACATTCAGGCGAAGCAACCGTTTGACAGGTTGCTTTGCTATTTTTATGGCATGGACCGTCCTTTTTGCCCATAGATTATGAAAGGAGGGGGGACAAAGTCAGGAGGGAGAGAGCATGCAATTTTACTATGGCCCACATATGCCGCTGCGTATTTTGGATGAAATTGAATTTTGGAAGCACCAAGAGGAGGAACATACAGTAGTGATTCGTGAGCTTGTGTCCGGATTGGAAGCACGATATGTAGATGCGTTGAAGAAGTGGGAAGAGGCCTTATCGGTTACGCACCAACAAGCGGTCCGCTATATCGAATCGGTGATCCGGGTCGGTTATTATGTTCCGGAACAACTGCATCAGCAAGTGCTCCATTTCGTTTCATTCTGCTTGCAACAAAGTCTTCAATTCATCGAATTGTGCCGACAAGTGAAAACGAAAAGTGCGGCCGTCGCCCAAAATCCGACGGCGAAAGTCGTGTTAGACCATATTATTCGCGAATCGGAGTATTTTATCGGCATCGCCCAGCTGTTGTTGTACGGAACCCAACCAGCGCCGGCTGCGCCGCGGGCAAATTCGGAAGCGACACCTGGCGACGAAAAGTAGTATAAATAGAATCACGGACTTTATGATGAAAGGCAGGGGGGCATCGTTGTGATTGTCACGACCACCCATACGATTGAAGGAAAAGAAATTGAAGCGTATTTAGGCATTGTGGCAGGGGAAGTTATTCTAGGCGCCAATGTCGTTCGCGATTTTCTCGCCAGCATTACCGATATGATCGGCGGGCGCAGTGGGGCGTATGAAAGCAAGCTTGCTGAGGGAAGAGAATTAGCCATTCGCGAAATGGTGAATAAAGCGGCGAAGCTCGGGGCAAACGCGGTCATTGGCATTGATCTTGATTTTGAAACATTGCGTGATGGCATGATGATGTGCATTGCGACTGGGACGGCTGTGAAGGTGAAATAGCGGCGTAGCGGATTCCGAGGCAATAGCCGCATACAAAAAAATAAACATCGCAATGATCAGCGGTGGACGATGCTCCCCGCTTTTTTTCATGGCCAATGATTGACAACGATCACAAGATGAGCATATAATGCATATATATGAACATATGCTCATATGTTAATTAATATAAAGGCGAGGGAATGGCAGTGAAAACGGAAGATCATCTGTTTTTAGAAGCGGAAACAGTCGATGAAGTGTCGCGTCTATTTAAAGCATTAGCGGATCCCACTCGGATTAAAATGTTGCATTTGTTGTCGCAGGAAGAATGCCATGTCGGCCATATCGCGGAAGTGCTCGGCATGTCGCAGTCGGCCGTTTCCCACCAGCTGGCGTTGCTTCGGACGTTGCGGCTCGTCAAATACCGCCGCGAAGGGAAGACATTGGTATATTCTTGCGATGATGACCATGTGATTTCATTGCTAAAACAGGCGATTGACCATGCACAACACCGGTGAAGGGGAGTCGGGTTATGCATCACCATGCGCATGGCCATTGCGGCCATCATCACCATGGCAGGGAAGGAAATCGAAAAGGGTTAGCGATCGCTCTTGGCATAACGGCGGGCATTATGGTTCTAGAATTTGTCGGCGGACTTGTAACGAACAGCCTTGCCCTTCTTTCGGATTCGGGGCATATGCTGAGTGATGCCGCTTCGCTTCTGCTGAGTTTAGTGGCAGTGTGGCTGGCGGCGAAGCCTGCCTCTCCAAAGAAAACGTACGGATTGTATCGGTTCGAGATTTTAGCAGCGCTTGCCAACGGCGTAACATTGGTGGTGATTGCCGCTTGGATTATTTGGGAAGCGGCAGGGAGATTGGTGAATCCTCCCGACGTAGCGAGCGGACCGATGATGGCGGTGGCTGCCGTTGGATTGTTGGCGAATCTTGTGAGCGCTTGGGTGCTGATGCGCAAAGGGGATGTCAAGGAGAATGTCAATGTCCGCAGCGCGTATTTGCATGTACTCGGCGATGCGTTAGGTTCGGTCGGGGCGATGGCGGCAGGGCTTGTCATCTGGCTGTTCGATTGGTACGCGGCCGATCCGCTCATTTCCATCGCGGTGGCGGTTTTGATTCTAAAAGGAGCATTTGCCGTAGTCAAGCAGACAGTGCATATTTTAATGGAAGGAACGCCGGCGGCGATTGACCATGCGGAAGTGAAGGCGGCGCTCTCGGGCATTGATGGGATGATGTAATAATCCAAAAAAATCTCGGAAAATGGAGGTTCATTAGTGTTCTTTCTCTTTTTTTGACCACATTTTGACCACGAAAAAATTATAAATTTTTTATTCCAGATGTTCAAAGTTATTATCAACGTATATGTGAAATGCAAATTGAATTAGAATCAGAACTAAAACAGCAAGAGTGGGGAATGACAGATTTTCGCTTAACCGACCCAGATGGTTACTATTTAAGAATCACTTCACCTAAAAATTGAGGGGGAAGAATGGTCAAACCAACAAAAGCAGGACGATTGCCCTGCTTTTTTGATGTAATTTTGATGTCAATTAATAGCTTGTTAAGAAGGGGGGTTTTCTTCGCTCCAAACTTTTTGTTAACCATTTCTGAGATGTAACTTGTATTTAGAACATCTGTCCTTTCATACAATTTCATACAAATTACTAAGGAAGATAAGCTTGCATTAATGTATATATAACCCATGGTGCTAGATAAACTTGAGCAAGCATAAAAATAGCCCTTGCTGGCGGATCTCCTGTAGAATGAAAGTGCGACCTGCCATTCGAAAGGAGAATCCCCATGCAAGAGCACTTTCATTTTACTACAGATCGAGCCAAGATTCAAAAGCAATATGCCGCCATTTTCGTTTTTGTTTCTGCCCAACTTTCATGCATTCAGGTGCATCTTCACCGTCGAAATCGCCATTTGGTAAAGCAAGAGGACGCTGTCATCATCGCCATTCATCTTTTAGGAAAGCTGCTCGGTTTTACATCCGAACGGGCATGGCATCGTTTTGTCACGGGAAATTTGTTCACAAACGGCTCGTTTCTTGAACGCTCCCGATACAACCGCCGTTGCCGGGCGCTTGGTTTCGCCATCAAATGGATCCGTCATGAGCTGGCAAAACGCGGTCAACATCATGCCTATGCCGTCGTTGACAGCTTGCCGCTCCCGTTGTGCCATACCGCAAGAATGCATCGCGTCAAACGATTTCAAGAGATGGCAGACATCGGATATTGCGCTTCCAAAAAGCAATGGTACTACGGATTGAAGCTGCACCTTCAAGTGACTGATCAAGGGCTGCCGATGGGATATGTTGTCACCGAAGCGTCTTGTCACGACCGGGTGGCCGCTGAAACCGTCATGACGCAAATTCCACATCCGTATAACCTCGGTGACAAAGGGTATATCAGCCAAACGCTGCAAAAGAAGCTGTACGAAGAGCACCGAGTCGCGTTTTGGACGCCCGTCCGAAACAATCAGCGAATTCGCCAATCGGATGCATGGAAACAATGGATGAAGCGAAAACGTAAAGTGGTGGAAACCGTGTTTTCGATTTTAGTCGATTCGTATCGGATCACCAAGATTCGCGCGAACTCGGTTTCTGGATTTGAAACGGCACTGGATGGTATTTTACTGGCTTACTCACTTGTTGTTCTCGGGCTAGTTGAGCGCTAGCGCTCAACTAGCACCACGGGTATATATAAAGTTACAACTGTAAAACTCTGCATAGAAAAAAGTAGTTTTATATTATTTCTCATCAGATGTAGGATTTTAAAGTTTTTTCATTTTATGGGCTTATTTTCTTGACATAATACCACTAGTTACCTTTCGTCTATCTTAAGTAATGTAATTAAAATATAACTTCAGTGTTGATATAATCGCTATCTTTTGTGTCGATTGTGCTCGATAATTGTAGAAATATTTTGCTTGTTTTAAAATTTTTGGTTATTTATAATATTTCTTGAAAGGGGGGTGAGCGTATGGTAACTATTCACCCCAGTGCTAGTGTATAAAAAAGCCCAGCACAAATAGGGCATTTCGGTCATAGAAAATGCCCTAGGTAGCGGAAAGAACTCGATCGATCGTTTCGCCTGCCAACAGAAGACATAA